>JADFOB010000049.1 GCA_022563055.1 Planctomycetota bacterium | reverse complement strand
CTTCAACCCAACCGCGAATTCTGCATCATCGGTCGGCGAAAAGGGTGTGACATCTCGCTATCGGAGAAACGCGTGTCAAGGGTCCATGCGCTCCTCGTGACATACCATGGCCATCCCGCCCTCGTTGATCTCATCAGTACACATCAGACGCTGGTCAACGACGAGCCCATCGCTTTCCGCGTTCTCAAGGACGAGGACATGGTCACGATCGGCGAGTCACAATTCCGCATACGCGTCGTCGGGTCCGCCGTGGGTCGGACCGCATCGACGGATGGCAAGTCAGCCGGAACGCCGGAGATCGTGGCGCCCCCGGATGTGGCGTCACCGGGTGATCGCGATGATCACGTCGACATCGGGACTGTGGAGGGAGCTCGGCGTTGGACGATCGCCGAGAAGGCCCAGAAGACGGCCCGCAAACAAGGAAGCTGAGGCGGCCTTGCAGGGCATTGTGATACCGGAGGGTCCGCAGTCTAGCGCCGGCGGCTCTGACCCGGCGTACCCCCGGTCGTCTTGGACGCAGCACACGGTGCGTCTATAATCCGGGCGGCGAAGGTAACAGGGACGTGACTGATCGCGTTGACCTCGGGCAGTTCGTCCAAGGCGTGACGACCGGTGCCCAATCGCTGGAAGATGGGATTGGCCGGCGTAGGCAACGTCAAAGTCGAGGCACACAATGCAGACAACCCGAATGCTCGACCTAGGCAGCGAATACGAGCTTTTCGCCGATGAGATCCGCGAAGCGATCGACGGTGTGTTGAACCGCCGGCAGTTTATTAACGGACCCGAGGTGCGCGAACTCGAGGAAGTGCTCAGCCGTCGGGTCGGTACCGCGCACGCCATCGCCGTCAGCAGTGGAACCGACGCGATTCTTTGTACGCTCATGGCACTGGGAGTTTGTGCCGGCGACGAGGTCATCCTGCCCTCGTTTACATTCTTTGCTTCGGCCGGCTGCGTGGCTCGACTCGGCGCGATCCCTGTGTTTGTGGACATTGATCCAAAGACCTTCAACATCGATCCGTCGAAGATCGAGCCGGCGATTACGAAGAACACGCGTGCGATCATGGCGGTCCACATTTTCGGTCAGTGCGCCGAGATGGATGCGATCAACACGATCGCCGCCAAGCATGGCCTTGCCGTGATCGAGGATGCCGCCCAGGCAATCGACGCGACCTATCATGGGCGATTCGCCGGTGCATTGGGGACGGCTGCCTGTCTTTCTTTTTATCCCACCAAGAACCTCGGCGGGTTCGGCGAAGGGGGCATGATCTTCACGAGTGATGACGCCCTGGCTCTTGTCGCCCGGCAATTGCGCAACCACGGAGAGTCCCAGCGGTATGTCCACGAGCGCGTCGGCGGGAACTTCCGACTGGACACGATGAAGGCAGCCATCCTGCTGGTCAAAACGCGGTACTTGGAGCAGTTCACGCGCCGCCGCCGCCATAACGCCGCTCGTTACGATACGCTTCTCAAGGGTCTGCCCCTGACCACACCATTTGTCCCGGCGGGCCATGAACCGGTCTACCACCAGTACACGATTCTGTGCGACCGGCGAGACGAACTCCAGGCGTTCCTGCGCGAGCGCGGGATTGCCACGGGCGTCTATTACGCGATCGGGCTTCATCTTCAGCCGTGCTTCGCCTCGCTGGGCTATCAACGCGGGTCGCTGAGCGTTACCGAAGCCACGTGTGCCAGGGTTTTGTCTCTCCCCTGCCATCCCATGCTTCGCGACGAGGAACTCGAAGCGGTATCGTCCGCCATCCAGGCGTTCTATGAGACCCAGGCGTTCCACGAGACCAAGGAATCGATCTCGATCTCACCCGGCGGCGCGCAACGCCGTTAGCGGAGTTCTCACGATGCGAGTTGTGGTGACAGGTGGAGCGGGCTTTCTGGGAAGCCATCTGTGCGAGCGTCTGCTCGCGGATGGGCACGACGTCATCGCCCTGGATAATCTGTTCACGGGTTCGAGGCTCAACATCGCCCACCTGTTCGATAATCCCAGGTTCGAGTTCATCCGTCACGACGTGGTGGAACCGATCCTGCTCGAGGTGGACCGGATCTTCAACTTGGCCTGTCCGGCCTCGCCGATCCACTATCAATATAATCCCGTGAAGACCGTCAAGACGTCGGTGATGGGTACGCTCAACATGCTCGGCTTGGCGAAGCGGGTCGAAGCCAGGATCCTCCAGGCCTCCACGAGCGAGATCTACGGGGATCCGCTCGAACACCCGCAAACCGAGGCGTATTGGGGAAACGTGAACACGATCGGCCCCAGAAGCTGCTACGACGAGGGCAAGCGCGTCGCCGAAACGTTGATGATGGACTACCACCGTCAAAACGGCGTGGACACGCGCATCGTGCGGATATTCAACACCTACGGCCCCCGAATGGCCGTCGGCGATGGGCGGGTCGTATCCAATTTCATCGTCCAGGCGCTTCGCGGGGAGAAGCTGACGATGTACGGTGACGGTAGCCAAACCCGGTGCTTCTGCTTTGTGGATGACCTGATCGAGGGGATTACTCGCCTGATGGATTACACGGGCGATAGCGCGTACGAACCCGTCAACATTGGTGGTACGGACGAGCGCTCGATGAACGACATGGTCACATGTCTGGGGGAGATTCTCGGTCACAAGCTCGAAATCGAGTATAAACCCTTACCCAAGAATGACCCGGTTCGGCGCCGACCCGATTGCACCCGTGCCCGCCAGCGTCTTGGCTGGGAACCCAAAGTTCCCCTGCTCGAGGGACTCGCCAAGACGGTCGATTACTTCCGAGGGGTGATCTGAAGGCGTCTCGAAATAACCATCCGAGCTGAGGAGTAAGGCATATGGACCGACCCGATCTGCCGGCGGTCGCCCGTGAGCGCGTGGTCGTTCTGGATGGTGCGATGGGTACAGCCATCCACCAGGCCGACCTCTCGATGTCGGACTACCGAGGCTGCGAGAACTGCTCGGAAGTCATCGTTCTATCCCGGCCAGACATCGTTCTAGATATACACCGCTCGTTCCTGGCTGTCGGGTGCGACGCCGTGCTGACCAACACCTTCGGCGCCAGCAAACTGCTCCTCTCAGAGTTCGGCCTGGCGGAACAGGCCTACGAGATCAACAAACGCGCCGCCGAACTCGCACGGGAAGCGTGCCGGGAGTTTGAGAAACCGGGGCAGCCTCGGTTTGTGATCGGTTCCATCGGGCCCGGCACGCGCCTGCCGTCTTTGCAACAGACCACGTGGGACGAGTTGGTCGATGGCTACACGGAGCAGGCGCGCGGCCTGCTGGACGGCGGGGTGGAGCTGATCCTGATCGAGACTTGCCAAGACCTGCTCCAGGCGAAGTCAGCCATCGTTGCCGTCATCGACGCCATGAAGGAGAAGGGGCGTGAGGTTCCACTCCTGTGCACCGTCACGATTGAGACGACGGGCACGATGCTCGTGGGGACGGAAATCGGCGCCGCCCTGACCGCCCTGAGCACGTACGAGCAGGTCGTTGGGATCGGGCTCAACTGCGCCACAGGCCCCCAGGAGATGAGCGAGTACGTTCGCTACCTGAGCCGCCATTGCGATCGTACGCTGATCGTCCAGCCCAACGCCGGTCTTCCGCAACTCGTCGACGGCCAACCTTCCTATCCGCTAACGCCGGCGGAGCTGGCCAAGTGGCTCGTCGAGTTCGTCAAGGTTGACGGGGTCAACATCGTGGGCGGCTGTTGCGGCACCACGCCCGAGCACATGGCCGCCGTGGTCGATGCCGTGGCGGGTCTGGAGGTTCCCCAACGCGAGGTTCAGGTGGAACCGTCGGTCAGCAGTCTCTATTTACGCGTTCCCATCCGCCAGGAGAACGCGTTTCTGGCGATCGGCGAGCGGACCAACGCCAACGGATCGAAGAAGTTCCGCGAGCTGTTGGCCAACCACGACCTCGACGGCATGGTCCTGATGGCCCGCGAACAAGCGCGTAGCGGAAGCCACTTGCTCGACGTATGTACGGCCTTTGTCGGTCGAGACGAAACGGCGGATATGACCGCCCTCATTAAGCGCCTGGTGACAGACGTCAACGTGCCGCTGGTCATCGACAGTACGGAAGTGGCGGTCATCGAGGCTGCGTTGAAGCTAAGCGGCGGCAAGTGCATCATTAACTCCATCAACCTGGAAGACGGAGAGGAACGCCTGGACGCCGTGTGCTGTCTTGCCAAGCGTTATGGAGCAGCGTTGATCGCCCTGACCATCGACGAAGAGGGGATGGCCAAGACCTGCGACCGTAAGGTCGCCGTCGCCGAGCGGATCTTCGACCTGGTTGTCAACAGGCACAGGATTGCACCGACCGACCTGATCTTCGATCCGCTGACCTTTACGATCTGCACCGGCCTGGAGGACGACCGGCGGCTCGGTCTGGAAACGCTCGAAGCGTTGGGAAAAATCAAGGAAGCGTGCCACGGCGCCCACACGGTGCTGGGCATAAGCAACATCAGCTTCGGCACCAAACCGCCGATCCGCCGCGTACTCAACAGCGTCTTCCTGCATCACGCGCGGGAGGCGGGACTCGATGCCGCTATCCTGCACGCCACCGGAATCCTTCCGCTGTTTAAGATCGACGACGTGCACCGCCGGCTCGCGGAGGATGTGATCTTCGACCGGCGACGCGAGGGGTACAATCCGCTCCACGCGCTCCTCGATGCCTTTTCGGACGAAGAGGTCTCGAGCGAACGCACGAAAGAGCCGCCCAAGAGCGTGGAGGAGCGCTTGAAGTGGCGAATCATTGACGGCGAACGCTCGGGACTTGACGTCGATCTCGAAGAGGCCATGCTCACCCGCCCGCCGCTCAACATCGTCAACGAAATCCTGCTCGATGCGATGAAGACCGTGGGCGATCTGTTTGGCGCCGGGCAGATGCAGTTGCCGTTCGTGCTGCAGTCGGCGGAGACCATGAAGGCGGCGGTCAAGTTTCTGGAACCCCATATGGACTCGGTCGACGACGCGGGTCGCGGCACGATCGTCCTGGCGACGGTGCAGGGGGACGTCCACGACATCGGCAAAAACCTTGTCGACATCATCCTGAGCAACAACGGTTACACGGTCCACAACCTCGGAATCCGCCAACCCATTAACAGCATCATCGACGCCTTCACCAAGCACCATGCCGACGCGATCGGGATGTCCGGACTGCTCGTCAAGTCCACCGTTGTGATGCGCAACAACTTGGCCGTGCTTAACCAACGGAAGATCGATGTGCCGGTCATCCTGGGCGGAGCCGCGCTAACCCGCAAGTACGTCGAGCAGGATCTCCGGGCGGAATACGAGGGATCGGTCTTCTATGCCCCCAACGCCTTTGCCGGGTTGGAATTGATGGGCGCTATCATGTCGGGCGAGATCGGCCAGCGGGTCCAAGTACCGTGCGAGGCGGTTGCGACGGTCCACGCCGCCGACACGGAGGGGCCACACGGCGTGCGGTTTCCACCCGAGACAGTCCACGTCGAGGCATCCCAGCGTCACGGGTTTGTCCCACCCGAATCCGACATCGCACGCGACGAGCCGGTACCCGAGCCGCCGTTTTGGGGCGCCAAGGTCATCGAGCGTATCGACCCGCGGGCGGCGCTCGCCTACCTCAACGAGAACATGCTCTTCAAGGTGCAGTGGCAATATCGAAAAGTACACCGCAACCGCGAGGTGGCCAAGCGGTACATCAACGACGAGGTGCGTCCGATCCTGCGCGATCTGCTCGGGCAGTGTGAACGAGAGAACATCCTTCAGCTTCAGGCGATCTACGGTTTCTGGCCCGTCCAGTCCGACGGCGACACGCTCATTGTTTACGATCCCGACGACCGCGACCGGAAGATGGCGCGGTTCGAGTTCCCGCGTCAGGGCAAACCGCCCTACTGGTGTTTAAGTGATTTCTTCAAACCGGTCGGAAGTGGGAACTTTGACGTAGCCGCGTTCAGTGTGGTTACAGCCGGCCGACGAGTCAGCGAGGTGGCGCACGAATGGTTCGAGAAGGATCGATACAAGGATTACCTTCACCTGCACGGCCTGGGTGTCGAGATCACCGAGGCGCTGGCGGAGTATCTGCACAAGCAAATCCGCGTGGAATGGGGCATTGCGGGCAGCGACGCCCGCGACAAGCAGGAGATCTTCAAGCAGCGTTACCAGGGATCGCGCTACAGCTTCGGCTACCCCGCCTGCCCGCGACTCGAGGATCAGGTCAAGCTGTGGCCGCTACTAAAACCGGATCGCATCGGTGTCGCGCTCACCGAGGAGTTCCAGCTCGAACCGGAACAGAGCACCACCGCCCTCATCGTCCACCATCAACAGGCGAAGTACTTTAACGTTCGCTAGAGCAGAGTTCGCTATTGTGTAGCGCCCGCTACTGTGTAGCGCCCACCAGTGTGTAGCGCCCACCACTGTGTAGCGCCCACCACTGTGTAGCGCCCGCCCCCCGTGGCGGACGTAAAACATCGAAACCGTATCGCCTCCCTACGTCCGCCACAGGGGGCGGACGCTACATCGTCTGTTCCCGGCGCGCCGGGGCTCTTGAGCAGCACCGTTTATTGTCCTCGTTGTTCCTTGAACCGGCGGACGCGCGGGTGGTCGGCGCCGTAGGTGGCCATCAGGATTCGAAGTGCGTCACGCCATCGCTCGGCGGCGCGTTCCGGTTGCCCCAGGCGTTCATGGGCGTCGCCCATGGCCCCCAGCAACTCCGCCTGAATCGGATGTCCCGCGAGACTGCGATCCAACCGCCGCAACGCGCGATCGTAGGTGCGCAGCGCTTCCTCGGGTTGTTCCATGCGTTCGAGCAGTCGACCCTGCTTGAGCCGCAAGGCAGCCAGTGACTTCGCCCCGTCACCATAGAGTTCCAGGAAGCCCTCCTCCGCTGTTCGGTAGCGTTGCAGCGCCGTGGCGTAAGCAGTGGGCGTCTGCGCACCTACGTCGGCGAAGTAGACCATGGCACGAAGAACCTCGACGTTCTTTGGCCCCAGCGCCGTTCGCAGTTGGGCGAACCGTCGTCCAGCCTCAACCGTCAGCATGTGAAACGCGGTAGCCTGCGCATCCGATTCGCGGCAATCCGCGGCAATCAGCGTCGCCTTGAGGCAGGCTAGTACCGACTCTTTGTGGTTCTTGCCCAGGCGGGCATCCAATAGCTCCAGCGCCTTGGTGGCTTGATCCATCGCCTCGGTGCATCGACCTTGATCGCGGGATAGGGCTGCCATTTCCATCCGCGCCCGCGCCACCAGCGGGTGGCCCTTACCGCGAACCGCGATCAGACCTCGAAGAGCCTCCTCGCACCGCTCCCTCGCCTCGGCGTGGTATCCCCGCGCCCGGGCAAGGTTGGCCAGGTCCAA
The DNA here is from genome assembly GCA_022563055.1 of Planctomycetota bacterium. The sequence continues at coordinate 748 of JADFOB010000049.1, read as the reverse complement.
CAGCAGCAGCAAGGTGTCGGGATGTTGCGGACCCTGCAACTCTCGGAGCACCGCGAGAACCGCCTCGAGTTGGACTTCGGCCTCATCCAGCCGTTCGAGTGTCAGGTACATGCGCCCGAGATTTCCTCTGACGACCGCCGCCAGCCGCGGCTCCACGCCACCGGATTCCAACTCCCGCTGGGCTTCCATCAGGAACCGTTCCGCCTCGTCGTACGCGCCGACCGCCTGGGCGCAGGCGGCGGCGTTGCTGGCGAGTTCCACCATGAAACTCAAGTCGTTGCGACAATCGGCGTCATTACGAGCCAGGTGCCGCGCCAAGTCAAAACGCTCTGTCGCCTGGGAGTGGTCGCCCAGCTTCAGGTAGGCGACACCCAGCGCGGCCAGGGTTCGCGGGTCGGCGGCTGCGCCCCCAAGCGCTTCGAGCTCTGCGCAGCGCGATCTCGCATCGTCATAGCGGCCAATCTCGATGAGCGCCAGAATCAGGTTCTCAAGCACTTCGGCGTGGGAAGCGGACGCGTCCTGCTCCCGACAGATTCGCTCGGCCTGGGAAAACCGCTCGACAGCAACGGTGAACTGTAGTTGCACGTTGTGAATCAAGCCCAGTGCGTTGTTGACGTTGGCCAGAAGGAGAGGCGGACAATCCTCGGTCCGACGCGCGAGTTCGCGCGCGTCCTCGAGATACCGCAAGGCCATGAACAGATCGCCGGGGGAATCGCTGCCGGCGGAGCGTTGGTCGACGTAGCGTCTG
>JADFOB010000048.1 GCA_022563055.1 Planctomycetota bacterium | reverse complement strand
GATGGATTTTTGCTGGAAAATGCGCGAGTTGTAGCGGTGGGTCAGCAGCCACAAACCCGGTACGAGTTCCGCACGGTAATACGTCTGCCCGACGGTCTCGCCGGTCATCTCGAACCGGCTGACAATGCCGTGGAACCAGCGGTGCCCGTACTTGTTGGCGATGCTCAGCACCGCCGGTTTGCCGACGATGTCGTCGAAGGTCACCGACGCCTCGCTGGAGGACAGCTCGATCTCGAACCGGTACAGTTGGCAAAGCCCTTCGCTACCTCGGTAGCGAATGACCAGAAACTGGTCCAACGACACACCCTCGACCCCAAAGGCGAGTTGGGCCGTGCTCATATCTCGTGCCAAAGCCATGACTCTGTGCTCCTGATCAATGCAAGCCGCGCACGGAAGGTATCCGCCGGGTCCGTTTCCCCGCCGCTCAAGGGCAACCGAGGGTGCCCAAGGACGACGAGACAACCGCAGCCGCCACGGAGGGGAGATATGCCTGTAGCGACGCTGTTCGGGGCAGTCCGGCGGAATCCCAACGCGAACCCTCCGCGGACCGAACCACTGCTTGAGCGTGCAGTCTATGCGCTCGCCCCCGGCTGGCAAGTCGGGGCACTGCCGGTCCGGAAAGGTTATGTATTAGACACTCGTTTGGCCGCGTCGATGGGTACAAACCGGATTTGCCGGGAGAAAAAATCCGTCCGCGGGGTCGCTGGGGGACCTTGGCTGCGCTGAGCACGTCCTCGCTATTGCCCTTGCGCCCTGGCACGCGTTGTCTTACCAGGATGCAGGTTCTCGTTATTGTCGGCTCGATGGGCTATGATACGCACGGTCGGAGGAGCCGCCGAGGTCGGACTATCCGGGGAATCGCCTATTGTGTCTCGGCGCCCCACGCGCAAGAAAAAGGTGCCGTCCCCTTGCGGTGCCCTCGCGCCCCTGGACCACGGAGCATGAGTGACTGTACGCATGGATGAAGAACTGATCCATGGGTTGAAGACGCTCGCTGAGTTCATCGGCGTCTACTGCGCCAGGAAGCACGCCGATACCCCGAGGTGCGCGGTCGTTCTTAAGACGCACGATGTGGAGGCGATCGTCGGCTCACCGGTCGAGTTATGCGCGGAGTGCTCCAAGCTGCTGGCCCACGCTTTCATAAAGCGATCAACCTGTCCGTTGGAACCCAAGCCGGCGTGCAAACACTGTCCCGACCATTGTTACCACCCAGCCTACCGAGCGCGCATTCAACAGATCATGCGGTATTCGGGAACCCGTCTCCTTCTCTCCGGTCGCCTCGACTACTTGCGCAAGATGCTCTTCTAGCGCATTTCCCGATAAGATGTGCCGAGCCGCGGGCTTTAGCCCGCGAGAATTCGCATGGTGAGAAGACGCCGGGAAGGCGTCACGTGCGGTGCGCAAAAACGGGATCGGCTCCGGTGCCGTGTCACTACTCCATTGGAGGGTTCGTATGCCACCGCTCCATTGGAGGGTTCGTGTGCCACTGCTCACAGAGTCCCGACGCACGTCGGGAGCACCCATCGCAATCACCGGCGCGCTGCGTTGACGTGTTGGTTCTCAATGCCTAGACTTCAGGTGGTTTGGCAGACTGTCCGGCAGATGGCACTCATCCAAAGCCCCTTGGTCTTGGCTCGCCTGGGAAGGGCGGGTAGAGTTGTGGATTGCAGATTGCAGATTGTCGATTCTCAATCGTTAATCCTCAACCCTCAATCGTTAATTCTCAATCTGCAATCGGGAATCGTCATCCGTCAACCCGACGGAGACAGGTGCTCGTTATTGTGGTGGCGGAACCCGCCCGATGGCTCAATCGGAACAACCAGATTCGCCGCCGCCTACACCGCCGCCCACGCTACCTTCATTGGAACATCATGCCGTGGAACATCGCGGGTCAGCCTCGACGACGCTCACCGGACGGATGGTCGTGCTGGTGTGGCTGATCTCCGCCGCTCTTCACGGCGGTGGATTGGCGATCATGTTCTCGCTGGTCTTCCCCTTCGCGTCGCGTGGGCAGGCGGAGCTTCCCGTAGCGCGTCTCGATATCGTCGGCCCCGTGGATCGACCGCCCATGGCCCCGTTGCCGCCGCCGGATGTGACGGACGAAACCACGACGCCCGATCCGTTGGATGCCCGCCTGACGCCGGAGCGGACCGATCGGCTTAGTGACCTGGCGACCGCCAAGAGACCGGAATTGTCGATCATCGGTATCGGCGCGGGCGGTGGAGATTTCTCCAAGTATGGTCTGACAGCCGGGAGCGGATCGGGTCCGAAGTTTTTCGGCCTCGGCGGTGCGGCCCGCGGTATCCGGCGGATCGTCTACGTCGTCGACCGGAGCGGCTCGATGCTCGACACCTTCGAGCACGTGCGCGTGGAGCTGGAACGCTCGATCAACGAACTACGCCGAAGCCAGAGATTCCACGTAATTTTCTTCAATAGCGGAGAGCCGCTCGAGAATCCGCCCAAGCGACTCGTCAGCGCCATCAAGGCTCAAAAGGAAGCGTTCTTCAAGTTCCTCGAGGGCATCTACCCGGCAGGAAGCACTCACCCGGCGCGGGCGATGGGCCGCGCTTTTGCCGCCAAGCCCGATTTGATCTATTTTCTAACGGATGGCGCGTTCGATCCGGACCTTGTGCGAAAGCTCGACCGGTGGAACAAGGGACGCCGCGTCAGGATCTTCACGATTGCGTTCTTCGATCGCAGCGGGGCGCCGTTGCTCGAGCGGATCGCGCGGGAGCATGGCGGTGAATTCAAGTTCGTCTCCGAGAACGACCTTCCGTAGAGAGATGTCTACCACTCAACCCAGCACATTCAGCGTGCGAGGCGTCTCGGTGCTTCGCGGCAGCAACGTGCGGAGAAAGAACGGCAAGTGGACCGGGCTTACGCTCGCCTTGGCGGCGTGTGCTTTGATCGCCAGCGCCGTGCGAGTAACGGCTGACCAGATCGTCGTCGGAGGCGAGAACTACCTCGGCGCCAAGATCGTCGACCTCTGGGATGGACATTTGCAGTTCCGCACGGTGGCGGGCGAACTGCGGGAACCCTGGATCAGTGACGTCGACCGGATCGTTGTGGACCGCGGCGGTTCGTTTGTGGATTTTAACGAAGCCGAGCGATACCTGGCCGACGGCGATGCGGGGCGGGCCATCGAGCGCTATCGCAGGGCGCTGCGGCTCAGCCGTGATTTCTGGACTGAGCTGGTGGAAGTCCGGTTACTCGTGGCGTGTTTGCGAGCGGGCCGGCTGCGCGAGGCTACCCGAAGTTACATCCATGTCGTTCAAGGAAGTCGGTCAGGCCCCGGCGTGGCGGCCCGATTGATCCCGACCGAGTTTCCCAAGAAGCGCAGCCGCGAAGCCACCCAAGCCATTGAGGAACTCAACGCCGCTATCGCAGACGCCTCGGATGACGATCGCCGAACCCTGTTGCACCTTCTGAGGTTTGAGATTCTGCGGCGGATCGGTGACGACAAGGCGAGCGAAGCGGCGGCGACGCTCAGTGCGCTGCCGATTCCGTTGGGGGCGAGAACACCGCGTGCTTATGGCATCCAACTGGCGGCGTTGGAGACGACACTCGAGGCTCACGCCGACGCAGCGACCTGGACGAACCTCGATCGTGCTCTTGAGTTTTGCCCGGAGTCGGTCCTGCCGAGCCTCCTTCTGCTCAAGGGTCGAACGCTGCTACGGACCGCCGCAACGCGGGACGAGATCATTCGGGCGGGTTGGTCCTTTATGCGCGTGGTGGTGCACATGTCGGACGACCCGCGCGCGGCCCAAGGCCTGTACGGGGCTGCGCTGGTGCTCGAACGGATCGGGCGCGGTGACAAGGCGATGGCATTGCTGCAGGAGTGCCTCGACCACAAGCGTATCAGCGAGGAGACCCGAACCCTCGCCTCGGCGGCGTTGACGCGTCTGCGATCGGGCGGCGGTGCATCCGGATAGCGCCGTATCGAATGAAGGGCACCGAACTTCTCAATCGGAGGATCAAACCTTGCTTCGAGTGTTTTGCATGACGATTTCCATGGCGATTGTCGTTTGCCTTGTGCTTGCACTGCCGGCGGTAGCGCAGCCGGGAGATGCCGCGGCTGCTTCGGATGTCAAGTACTTCGACTTCTTCGTCGTCAAGGGTGGTTGGATCACGTTTGGTCTGATCCTCCTTTCGATTGTCACGATCGCCCTGACCATCGAGCATTGCATGTCGATCCGCCGCGCCGCCATCGTTCCGCCCGAGGCGATGGAGAAAACCAAGGCACTGATCGACAAGAAGGAATACCTCGAGGCGATCAAGTTCTCGGCGGAAGAGCCGAGCATGCTCGGATACGTCCTGCACGCGGGGCTTGTCGAGGCGTCCAACGGCTTTGCCGCCATGGAGCGGGCCATGGAGGAAACGCTCGATGAGCGATCGGCTCGCCTGTTCCGTAAGACCGAGTACCTCAACATCATCGGAAACGTGTCACCGATGATCGGTCTGCTCGGAACGGTGACGGGAATGATCCTGCTCTTTGCCGAGATTCATGCTGCCGACGCCTTCCCCGGCGCTCGAATCGTGGCTGACCGAATCTCCATCGCGCTCATCACGACGTTTTGGGGTCTGGCTGTGGCCATCCCGGCGCTGAGCATCTTCGCCATCTTCCGAAACCGCATCGACGTGCTGACCGCCGAGTGCGCCCTGGCAGCCGAAACCGTTCTGGACGTGTTCAAGCCGGGTTCGACCGGCCAGGCGACGACAGCGGTTCCGCCGAAACCTCAAACATCAAAAAGTTGAATCCGATGCTGCGGATACGCACACACAAACAAGCTCTGACAGCCTCCGGGTTCAACGCCACACCGATGGTCGACGTCATCTTCCTACTGACGATCTTCTTCATGCTGGTGAGCCGGTTTTCCTCGGCGGAGCAGGTTCCGATGGAGCTTCCCAAACCCGATGCAAGCCGGGCGCAAGTGACGAAATTGCCGGATCGGGTGATCATCAACTGCCGTCTGGCGGACGTGACCGATCCGGTGGGAGCCGACGTTCTGTACAGCATCGGCCCCAACCGTCCGGAACGTCTTGACGTGCTCGCCGATCGGCTCAGCGCCATGAAGCGCGCCAGGCCGGATATTAAGGCGGTGATCCGCGCCGACCGCCGACTTCACTACGGTGCGGTGCGCGAAGCGATGCGTGTGGTCGCGCGAAGCGGCATCGAGATGCTCAACGTCGTGGCCCACGTGGCGGAGGATGAGTGACACCGTGTTGACGCAATACGGAACGGGCGAGCGGCACCATCGAGGCCCCAGGACTGCTGCTTCACCCCACGCGCGCGGTCGTCGGGGCACGCGGAACAGCGCGACCATTGCGATCAACCTGGCACCGATGATCGACGTCACCTTCCTGCTGCTGATTTTCTTTCTGGTGACAACGACCTTCGAGCGGGCGGAGGGGTTGTTGTCGTCGGAGATGCCGGGGGAGGGCGGCGCGGCCGCTGTCGCGCTGCCGCTAAGCCCGATCGTCGTGCGCGTGTCGCAGGTGGGCTCTGGCTTTGATGATATCATCATCCGAATTGACAAGCTCGCTAAGGCTCCCTCGGACGTTGATGGTCTGGTGCGGTATCTTCGTGAACTCCAAGAGTTACCGGGTTTCGACAAGGAGACGCCGGTCGTGATCGTCGCCGGCAACGATGTTCGCTGGGATCACGTGGTCAATGTCTGGAACGCAGCGTTACGCGCGGGCTGTACGCGAATCGCTTTTGGTGAACCGTGAAGCAAGCCGCGCTGATAGGACACACCGCGACCGAGCCGACCGCCACGTTGAAGACGCTTCGCGGTCTGTCCCGGATGATTCACCGCAGAGCACGCAGAGCACGCGGAGAGGAGAAAGAGAGGGCGCTAACGACACCAACGCTCCGTCGCGGATCCATTGATGGATCGACTCGGTGTGCCATTGGCAGTAGCGCGAAACCGCGCTGTGGGTTTGGGGTCTGGGCGTTGCTGCTCCTGCTGACGAGCACTCCATCGCTCGCTCCGACGAGCGCTCAAGCGCTGGGTGAGGAGAAGCCGGTCAAGCCGGCGGAGGAGGTCCGGCTCAGCACTTCGGCGTTTCGGGCGGGCCTCAAAAAGCGCGGACTCACCGAGCTGTTGGACCTTCATCTCCGGGAGTTTCCGCCCGCGGGAAAAACCGCCGCGCTCCTAATGCGTCGTGACTTAAAGCTGACCGAATTCGCCGACTCGACCAGGTCAACCTCCCAGCGGCGCGCGGCTGTAGCCGAGGCAAACCGGTTGCTCCAAGAGGTGATCGAGGAAAACCCCAGCGACCGCCGACGTTTCGACTGGCGGTTTACGCTCAGCCATTCGCTGATCTATGACGAAGCCGAACCGTTCTTCACCAGCATTCTCTACCGCGGAGGCACCGATGAAGATCGCCGCCGCCTTGGGGTGCGAACAACGAGCGCACTGGCCACACTCGCCTCGCTAAAAGAGCAAATCGCGGCGGAGTACGAACGCATCGACAACCTGTCCGTTCGCCAGTTTGAAAGGCTCGAACGAAGCGGGCGGGTCGATCGCCTGGATCGCCTCGCACCGCGTGCCCAATACCTCACACTGTGGGCGCTTCTTTACGATTCGATCCGGCGGAGTGACACCGATCCGGTTCGGGCGAAGCACCTTCATGACATTGTCGGGCTTCTGGAGGAAAACGGCGCCATCCTCGATAGCCCGCACCACATGAGCCGGGTGCAGGTTCAGGCGCTTCTCCTGGCCGGCATGACACATCGCCTTCTTAACGACCATGCGTCCGCGCGGTCGTACCTCGATCGTGCGCTCGACGTCGCCGATCGCCTGGATACCGTCGCTGAATCGGAGCGAATCCGCTGGGCGGTGACGCTCGCGATGATCGAGCGCATCCGCAACGATCGCGACGACGGGCGGTTCGAGCGAGCGATGCACCGGATCGCCCTGTTTCGCAGCTTCGTCGAGGCACGGACCGACGATCCATTTCCGCTCGCGCTGGTAGCCTCTTTGCTCGAACGATCGGTCTTTGGAGCTCACGCGCTGGCCACCGAGCGTGACGGGAACTCAAATGCAGCGCGGCGTCTACGTCACAAGGCCTGGATCCCCCTGGCGAACCTTGTTCGCCAATACACCCATCGGAAGGACGAGATCTACGCAACGCTCTACGACGTCATCGGACCCGATGCGGACCCGGCCACGCTTGATCCGTTCGAGCAGTGCGCGCTGGTTGCCGGTTTACTCTTCGATGCGGACCGCGAAAACGACGAGGTGGACCGCCGGTTGGATCGCGCCATCGAGGTCGGAGAGCGGTTTGTGAGCGAGGTTCCCCAAGCCGCGGGTGTTCTGGTTCCCGAGGTGCTCTACAACGTCGCCGTTGCCCAGTATCGGCGTGGGCGCACGCTCGAAGCGGCGAGGCGATTCCTCGAAGTTGCCCGAGACCACAGTCGTTTTGAGAGTGCATCGCAGGCAGCGACCTTCGCCGTTCAGCTCGCCTCGGCGCTTTACGAGGATCCGACTCTCCACGAGGAACCGGAGGTTCGACAGCTCTACCGCGAAGCACTGGAAACGCTGCTCGGCCACCATGCCGGGACGGACGCCGCCATCTACTGGCGTTTCTATTACGCGCAGCTGTTGGACGAGCAGGGAGCCTACGCCGCTGCCGCTGCGGAGTATGCCCTGGTGGTTGCCGAGCACGAGCATTATCTTCAGGCGGTCCTCTTGTCCCTGCGCTGTACGGTCAGGGTGATCGAGAGTGAATCTCGAAAGGACTCGCCCGATCTGTCCGACCTTCGCCGACGCGCGCGGGGGTTCGCCGACGTTCAGCGCCGTTTGATCGGACTTCTGGCAACAGCAACCGCCCGCGAAACCGACCCGGATCGTGTGGCCATGCTGCACGGGATGGCCGCCAGGGCAAGGCTGCTCAGTGCGGAGGTCGAGATCATGTCCACCATCGATCGTCCCGAGCGGGCGCTCGAGACGCTCGTGGACTTTGAGAAAGAGCATCCGGATCTAACCCGTCTGGCCGGTCGCGTGTGGCGCGTCCGCCTGGTCGCCTACGAAAGACTTGGACGGCTCGACGAAGCAGCGCGGGCGATCCCCGCCTAC
>JADFOB010000047.1 GCA_022563055.1 Planctomycetota bacterium | reverse complement strand
GCAAGTTGGGGCGAGGCGAATCACGGGGTTCTCAATGGAAGAATTCTGTGGGACGGACGACTACGGTGTTTCACAAGTTTCACGACTATCTGAGCCGCAGGCTTTAGCCTGCGCGAATTCACGAGAGTCGCCGACGCCACGGCGATCCTGGCATCGCGCGGGCTCAAGCCCGCGGCTCGGAACACAGAAACGGGAAATACTCTAACCGCCACGACGTTGGGCAAGGGCGGATTCCAGGGCTTGTCTTGCGTCGGCGTGGTGGGGTTCGAGTTCGAGCGTTGCACGAAACGCCGCGATGGCTTCATCGAGCTTCCCCAGGCGGCGTAGGGATCGCCCGAGGTGGTAGTGCGCAGGCGCGAAACCGGGGTTGGCGGCGATCGCATCGCGATAGGCTTCGACAGCTTCCGCCCGCCGCCTTTGCTTAGAGAGGACATTGCCCAGCGTAAAATGAACTCGGTAGTCATCCGGGGCGATCTTCAGCGCTTTTCGACACTCCTTTGCGGCTTGATCCAGCCGCCCGCTGCTTCCCAGAGCCCCGGCCAAGTTCAGCCTCGCCAGAACATGGGAGGGGTTAAGCCGCAAAGCCTCCTCGAACGCGCCGAGGGCGTCGTCGATCTTGTTCAGGTTGAGCCAGGCCGCGCCAAGATTGTAGTAGGCGTCGGGATAGTTCGGCAGAATGGCCACCGCCTGGAGAAAGTAGGGGATGGCCTCCTCGGAGCGGCCGAGTCCATCCAGCGTCGAGCCCAGCGCATTGAGCGCGCGCGGGTGGTCGGGCCTCTTGGCGACCACGTCCTGCCACATGACCAGTTCGCTGCGATAGTCCAGGTTCCGCCGAGCGGTGCCATACCCGAGCAAGCCGGACACCGACACGACCAGAACCGCCGTCACCCACCGCTGTCGGGAAGCGCTCAGTGCCAAGCGTCTTAGAAGACGAGTCAAGAGCCCATGCGCCACGACAACGACAACCAGCACGACAGCCGCCAGCGGCAAATACATCCGGTGCTCGAACAGCGGATCCCGGATCGGAATCAGACTCGACGTTGGCGAAAGGATCAGAAAGAACCAGGCTCCGGCAAAACCGAGCCACGATCTTCGGATCAGCGCCCACACCGTTCCACCGACCAGTGCAGCCACGAGGACCGCATACGGAACGATCTGGGCGGCGGTCCGTGCGATAGGCCAGCCGTAGTCCAGGCAAAGCGGGTGAGGCCAAACCGACAACCGCAGGTATTCGACGATGACGCCGAATTGGGTCATCGCGTAGTCCAGCGGCGTAAAGCCCTTAAAGGCGAATCCGACGGTTGCGCCGCGTGCTTCCGCTGCTTGGAGCACACCTGTCAGAACGCCCGAGAGAGCCGGGACAGCCCACGTGGCTGCGATGCCCAAATGAAGCACCCATCGCCGCCGGATCAGATCTCCCCAGGATTTGGTAAGGAAGAGTCGGTCGTACAGCAGCACCATTACGGGCGCCGTCACCATCACCGCTTTGCTGCCCATGCCCAGTGCGCAGGCGATCACGGCGGCTACAGTCCACCAGCGCGAATGCGAAGAACTCCCGCCGCGAACCACACAGTAGAGCGTCAGCAGGTAGAACATTCCCATCAGCGCTTCGCCGCGCTGCACGATGTAGGTGACGCTCTGGGTCTGCAGAGGATGAACCAGCCAAATGAGCGCGGTCGCCAGCGCCAGCCACGGCGCGGCGCTGCCAATGCGATCGCGGAATCGCTTACCCAACAGTGTTCGGCGGATGAGACCGAAGAGGGTCAACGCCGCCGTGATGTGAATGGCGAGGTTGACCGCGTGGTAGCCCCAAACCTCGAAACGCCCGACGGCGTGGTTGAGCGCGAACGTAAGATCGAGCACCGGTCGCCGCCCGCTCATCGCTTCCCACGGAGGCCAAACTTGGCGGATGCGGGCGTTGTCCAGAATGTGTCGGTGGTCGTCGAACAGAAACGCGCCGGAGAAACTGTTGAAGTAGGCCGCGATCCCAGCCGCGATCAGCAGGAGCGGTAGGAGGCTGCGTCGATCAAAGGAGGGACCGGCCTTCGCACGCTTGGGCTTGCTCTTCTTGCTCCGCGACACGTCTGGGCTCAACGCTTCGCTCCAGGACACTGCGTCCAAGCTGATTGTCCGCGCCCACCGGCGAGGCGCGGATCCTCCAAGGCACGGATCCTCCCGGTGACTGTACGGCGAACGGCTCCCATCGAAAAGGGCTGCCCCACCGAGCCGCAACCCCGAGCTGCGTGACGCTTTAGGCGGAACGCCTGGGAGCGTCGTCCGTACGGACGCACGACGCAATCAGAGCCCCGAGCGTCAGCGAGCGGGTTCCGTGGTGCAGCGCTCACAGCGGTCGTACCCCGCGCTTACGCTTGGGGCTCTGATCAGTTCCGCCTAGAACCTCACGCACCCCCGCCCAAGCCCACCGCCGGTTTTTGCGGTTTGGCACCGGCTGGGTTTCCGGTACACTCCGGGGCACGGTGTAGCTTTGGCGCACACACCGACCCCACGGTAGAATTGTCGATGCGGATTGGCAGCGACTCACCGGCGTGACGGTTCCGACACTCGGGTTCGGACCGGCGAGGGTTCCGTTTCGGCGCCGTGACGGAGTTGGAAACGTTGGAAGCATTCGGTATTCACTGTATCTGCGAACTGTACGACTGCCCGAGCGAGTCGCTCAATGATGTGGGATTCGTCACGGCTGCGCTGCGAGAGGCGGCTGATGTCGGGCTTGCGACCCTGCTCCATGAGGTATCCCACAAGTTTCATCCACAGGGCGTGACGGCACTGGGGCTGATTGCAGAATCCCATCTTGCGATTCATACTTGGCCCGAGTTTGGCTATGTCGCCGTCGACGTGTTTACTTGTGGCCGGCGTGCCAGCGCGGAGAAAGCGTGCTTGCACCTGGCGCGGACGTTTGGGGCCAAGCGGTATTCGTTAAGGAAGCTGGATCGGGGGCTGCATGTGCCCCAAGATGTCGGATCGGCTCAGCGCGTCCCCGAGCCCGTCGGGATCGAGGAACCGGCTTTGGGGAGTGGTTGACGAGGAGGAAGCGGTTATGGCGGGTAGCGAGGTCGGTGCCGATTTCTGGATCAGCGAATACATCACGCCGTGGGATGTCTACTCGCACGGCGTGACCAAGGTGTTCGAGTTTCGCAAGACCAAGTTCCAGGACATGGCCATCGTCGAGACGGGATCGTACGGCAAAGCGCTCGTGTTGGATGGGAAATGGCAGTCGTGTACCGGCGATGAATTCCTCTACCACGAGCCGCTCGTCCACCCGGCCATGCTCCTCCAAGGTTCGCCGCGGCGGGTGCTGATCCTCGGTGGCGGCGAGGGTGCGACCGCCAGGGAAGTTCTGAGATGGAAGACCGTGGAACATGTCACCATGGTGGACATTGATGGTGAGGTGATCGAAGCCTGCAAGCGCCATCTGCCCGAGATGCACCAGAACGCCTTCGACGATCCGCGGTTGGAACTGGTCGTGGGCGATGCTCTCGATTTCCTGGACGACTCGTCACCCGTGTGGGACGTGATCGTTTCCGATCTTTCCGATCCCATCGAAGACGGCCCCTCCTTTAAGCTCTTCACCAAGGAGTATTTTGAGAAGGCCGGTGGTGCGCTCGCGCCGTCGGGCGCGTTCGTGATCCAGGCGGGGCCGGTCTCACCGCACGAGATGGGCATGCACGCCCGTCTCTGTCGGACCATGAGCGAGGTCTTCGACCATGTAGCATCGTACGTTTCATTCGTGCCGAGTTATGCCGCGCCGTGGGGATTCACGCTGGGATCCTCCAAGCCTATCGAGCCGCGCCCCGAGCCCGAGCGTATTGATGCCGAGCTTCTCGACAAGACGACCGGCGGTTTGCGAATGTTCGACGGCATCACACTGCTGGGCATGCTCCAATTGCCCCTCCATCTGCGCCGCGCGATCGCCGAGGAGACGCGCGTCTACACGCTGAGCGAGCCGCCGAAGTTCTTCGGCAAGAGTACCGTAAGTAGCGAGCCCAAAATCGAACCCAAGATTGAGGCGTAGTCCAGGGGTGCCACTGCTCTTGAGTCCCGACGCGTCGGGACCGGGCGGTACGGTGCCGGGTGCACGAAAAACACTGCTCCAGAGCAGTGGCACACGGAAGGTACTGCTCACGGAGTCCCGACGTACATCGGGAGCACACGTCCTGCCCCATCGAATCGCAGCATGTGGAGAAGCGGTGGCCTTCGTTGAGATCATCCCCCTTAGCAGGTGTATCAAAGATGGCGGCGTGTTCGTGTCGACCGAGGATCGGGATCTGGCTGTTTTCCGGTTGAGAGAACCCGAGCGAATCTTCGTGATTGACAACGCCTGTCCCCACGCCGGCGGGAACCTGTCCGGCGGCGAGGTGCACGAAGGCATTGTCGCCTGTCGCTGGCACGATTGGCGGTTCCATCTGGACACGGGCGTCTGCACGCATTCCGAGCGAGTGCGCGTTCGCCGCTACCCGGCGGAGGTCCGCGACGGCGTCGTCTGGGCCGATCTTCCCGCGACTCCCAAGTCGTAGCGCACGGGTTGGCACGCTCAATCTCGGTCAGTTACGCGGGGAGCATGGGGCTCGATGTGAACGAGTACGTCGGCCACTTCATGCCTTGCGGACATGATCCTGTCCTTGACGGCGTGGGCGACGGCGTGTGCGTTTAGGACCGTCAAATCCGGGTCCACTTCCAGGTGGAGGTCCACGTAGAGGCTCGGACCCATCTTGCGAACCTGGAGCTTCTCAATCCACCGGGCACCGTCGACCTGCCGAGCGGTTTCCTCGATCGACGCTGCCAGCGCAGCACCAGGACTCGTATCCATCAGCTCCGAGACGGCGACTCGCGCGAATCTCACGCCGTTAGCGGCGATCACGAGGCAGGCCACCAGTGCGGCGTATTCGTCGGCGGCTGCGTACGCTTCTCCGCCGATCAGGGCGACGGTGATGCCCACGGCTGCTACGGCGGAGGTCAGCGCGTCGCTCCGGTGATGCCAAGCGTCGGCACTGACGGACAGGCTGCGAATGCGGTGTCCAACGTGCGATCCGTAGCGGAACATCCATTCTTTGACGAAGACCACAACGAGCAGGACCGGAAGTGTGAAGACCGCGGGAGACGCGTGCGGCGTGCGAATCACGTCCACGGCTTTGATGGCGATTCCGACGGCGGCGGCGATTAGCATCAGCGCCACACCCAGCGCCGCGAGCGGCTCGGCTTTTCCGTGCCCGTAAGGATGGTTGGCGTCAGCAGGCTTGCGCGCGATGACCAGGCCGCCCCAAACCATGGACGAACTGAAGAGATCGCCGAGCGATTCGACGGCGTCGGCGACAAGAGCGTAGGAGTTGCCCACGATACCAGCCACTAGCTTGATTAGCCCCAGCCCCCCGTTCACACCAAGGCTGATGGCAGCGACACGCTGTCCGGATGCCAGTTGATCGTCCACGGCGCTAGCGTAACACGCCACCCGGGCGGATGCACGTAGTGGAAGTGCTCACGGGTGTGGCAGGTGTGGCAACTCTTTGATCCGTACCGCGACCGTAAGGGAGCGCGCGTGGGACACCCATCAATACACGGCTGACGGAGCGGTAGTCAAGGGTTCCGGGTTTTGGACGCCGCTACACCTGGAATGAAACTGCTCGAGCCGGTCGCTCATGCCGGCGATACGGATTCATCGGAGGGACGCTGTTCGCACACGACGCGGCCCGGCGGTCCGGTGGGTGATCCGCTCCTCGTGGGCTGCCAGGCCGGGAACGATGTGTTTGGCAAGTTCACGGCGAACGAAAATGGCATTCGTGCAGTCGGAATGGGCGCCGGCCCAGCCGTATTTGAGCCACTTACGCGACCAGGTCGTGTTGATCACCCGATCGGCGAGGTTCTTGGGAGGCGTCAGCCCCACGTAGCCGATCGAATCCACGCCGCGCTTGCCGTCGATGGTCCCGATTTTGCGCACGGATTCGAGGACGCTGTCGTGGGGGGAACAGTAGACGTAGATGTTGCCCGTCATGTTGGACAATGCCTTGGTCATGTCATAATCGTAGGAGAGGGAGCTTCCCAAGAGGATCAGGTTATTGATCTTGCTCGACGGGTCGAGCTGTTCCACAGCCCACGTAGCCACGCCGGTGCCCGCCGATAACGCCACGAGGTTGACGTTGTTGTTGGGGAAGCGCTTGCGATAGGACGAAATCTTCCGGGCAAGAGCGCCGCTTCGGATCCTCGCCGCGACGACGTTGAGTTGATCGACCAGCGGATTAAACGACGTGGTCCAGACGTATTCCTCGACGTCGCCCTGATAACCGGCCGCCAGCAGGCCATGCGCCACGCTGGTCCCGCCGTCGCCCCAATTACCGGCCCCATCGAGGTAGAACGTCTTGCCGTACTTCTCGGCAAGGCCACCGGTTTGACACCCGACGACCAGCACCGTGAGCAACGGAGCAAACAGCCATGTAAGAAGAATCCTCACACGCCCTCTTTTCATTAAGCCTCAGTAAGCCTTCGGTTTCAGCGCGGTCGCTCCAGTGCTTCCATTCGACAGGGATACCTGTGTAGTCTAAACTCTGGTTCTTCCGGGTCAAGTAGAAGAGCCAATCGCCGCTTATGGGACACCCAGATGCCGGCGAGAGGATCAGCCATGATCGTCAAAATCTGTGGCATCACCAATGCCCAGGACGCTCTGGCGGCGTTGCGTGCCGGGGCCGATTGGATCGGACTTAACCTGGTGGCTGGTCCTCGTCGCATCGAGCCGACCTTGGCTGGGGACATCCTTTCCACGCTGGAAGACCCGAAAAAAGCTGTCGCGTTAGTCCGCGTCGAACGCGACACCGTTGCGGACTCGCTCCTCGTGACCTTGGGCAAGTTTGGTGGCGTTCGACTGCAACTGTATGGAGACGTGACGCCCGTTGCCGTGGCTAGCATCGCCCAGGCCGGTTTTGAGACCATCGTCGTTTGGCACGTTTCGGACGACGCTTCGCTGGGGCGCCTGCATTCGTTTCTGGAATCCTGCCAAGACGCACCGCCCGATTACATCCTGCTCGACGCAAGCGTACCGGGCCAACTCGGCGGTACCGGCCGGCGCGCCGATTGGGACGCGATCGCACGCGAGATGCAGAAGACGAGCGACGCGACTCGCCCGCCGCTGCTGCTGGCTGGAGGACTCACTGCTGACAACGTCGCGCAGGCCATCGCGAGAGTTGCCCCGGTCGGCGTCGATGTCAGCTCCGGCGTCGAGTCGTCTCCGGGAAAGAAGGACCGTGCCAAACTCAAGGCATTCATAGCAGCCGCTCGCGGGGCGGATCATCCAAGTAGCCATCCGTTGAAAAAATAGTCCCGGCGCGCCGGGATTCCCTTTTCCGAGCCGCGAGCGCAAGCGACCGGTCACAAGACCCCGCGCTCGCGCTTGGGGCTCGGATCGGTGATGCGCGGGTGCCCCATCCTTGGGGTACTCCCGAAGGATGGGGGACTGATCGCCCAGTTACGAACCACGAAGTGTGTGATGCCTCCGCAGCACGATTCCGTCCCCCACCCTTCGCCCAAGGCGAAGGATGGGGCACCCGCAGCCAACTTTTTGTTGAGAATTCATGGGCGCGCACCGCGCAGATGGTGTTTATGAGTTTGGTGGTTCGTCTCGGTGCTGACGACCGGACGAAGCAAGCGGTGATGAAGCTCGTTATGGGATGCGTGACAGTGCCTTGAGAGTACGCCGGAAGTTGCCCGGACCCGATTGCACTCCTTCGCCTACAAAGGAGCGCGCGGAAGGCATCTGCTTGGGACATGGAATCCCCTCCCAGGCGGGCGGGTCGATCCGCGTACCAGCACAGTTGGTTTGACAACCAAGCGACGAGGACCACCCCCGCCGTCGTCGTCCGTAGTCAAGCCGCACAGCCTCGATCCAGGCTGATCGACCTGCCCGCCCCCGCGTAAGCGACGGAAACAACCCGCTAGCCATCATCGCGGAGATCGTAACACAGTAGCCGCGTGGGCGTGCCCGTTTTTTTGTCGCGCGAATTCTGGCATACGTAGAGAAGGCCATGGCTAACGACGGGTGGGGTCCAGGTTTCGGCGGCATTAAAGAGACGCGTGCGAGTGATGTCCTTGTATCCTTTC
>JADFOB010000305.1 GCA_022563055.1 Planctomycetota bacterium | reverse complement strand
GTTCATCCTCGCGCAGGTCGAGGACGGCTTCGTCGATGGTGACGTGAATGCGCCCCGATACCTCGATCGGACCCTTCTCGCCTTGGATGGATGCGACCTCGAGCAGGAAGACCGTGCGATCCGAGCCGAACGTCCACCGCTTGAACGGTGTGTCCGGACGCTCGCGCAGACGCGGCTTGGACATCACGACACCACGGATGCGGACGAGGCGCTTGGCGTCCGTCGTGTATCGCTCGATGCTCGTTGCGGAAACCTCACGCGTGCCGGCATGCAGCACGCCGCCGATACAGAGTGAGGCTATGAGCACCAGCAACGCCCCGCTCGCCATCCGCACGCGGCGGGAAACAGCTACAACGCTCGCAGCCAGAAACAGAGCGCCATAGGTCCATCGGGAAAGGGTCCAGTGCGCGTCAAGGACAATCCCACCGATCAGACCAAGAGCCATCGGGAACAGAGGCGCGATGCGCAGAATCGCGCAAGAGGCTTGACACAACCGAATTGACGCCGTCGATAGCACCAGGGCAATTGTCGATTGCGGATTGGTAATTGTCGATTGCTAATCGGCAATCCTCAATCGACAATCGTCAATCTTCTCAGCACGCCCAGGGCACCGCACGCGAGCAGAATCAACGTCGTGGGCTCGGGAACCAGGGCGATGTTGTCGACGAATTCGAGCCTGTTCCCAGTCGAAAAGAAACGAATGCCGAGAATCTCCTGAGGGTCGGAATCCACACCGAAGAACGTCGGCGGTCCATCGTAATCCGCCAGAACCGGTACGGATATCGAATCGAGCGGAGGGGCATTGGGCCGCAGCAAGGTGATCGTGAAACTCGAATCGCCAAAGACGCTGAAGATGTCCATGCCGACCGCCCAGACTCCCTCGCCGTCAAAGAGGATGTCGAGCGAAGAGCCGCCGTTAAACGTCCCCAGCGCTTGGCTGGTGAAATTCCGGTAGTTGCTCGTTGTCAGGCCCAAAGGCAAGGGCGTATCGCTGTTGGGACCGGTCGGAAAGATGCTGAAACCGGGCATGACATCCCCGGGGCTAAAGACGCTGTTGTCCGACGCACTGTTCACCGGTGCCGGTACGCCCATCAGTGTGCTCGTACCGGTGTTGCCATTCTCGAAGTCTTCGATGGCAAACCCCGGATGCGCCGCGTCGAAGGTGGCACGATCCGTGTAGTAGGTGAACCCGGCGTAGCTGTTGCTCGCCGCGCCGAGAACCATCACCCCCAGCGCGACAAAGCCGATCTTTTGGAACATGGTGCCTCTTCCCCATCCGGTCGCGAGCCCGGCGCGCCGGAACCGCATACCGACCCGGCAGTCCGCTCAAGAAAGTAGCGACCGCCCCCCGTGGCGGTCGTAGATTACCGCAAAACGTGGGCTCGGGAAGCGTCGTCGAGTTCTTCTACGGGGCTCCCAGCCGAGCGTCCCGCGGGTCTGCTACACCCACTCCTTCCCGAAACCATCCGCCAAGAGCCTCAAGGCGCACGCAGACTCAGCGCCACCGAGGCTTGTACCATTGTAGCCGACCGGCGCGGTGAATACCACCCGCGGCGTGACCGTGTAGGCGAGGGGTTCATGGATCACACCGTGTGCCGTGAACACGAGATGGCTTCGGGGTTTCGCCCCTATAGGCCGCCTTGGCGGTCTTTCCCGAAGGGCGGGTAGGCCGTGTGTTCTACGCCCGGTAAGCGGTCCGCCTCCCTCTGGGATGATCGCCACCCCGTTTCAACGGGCTTTTGCACCCTTGGGGAGCCCCTTGGGACGCCTGAAGCTCGAAGGCCTGCGAAACGGGCCGGCGCAGAGAGATTCGGTGGGTACCTTTGAGGGCTTTGAAGGACCGGCCTGGTAGCCCGCTTCGCCGGAAGACCCCATAAACGGGGCTGGGACGGTCTTGGGAAGCCGCCTAAACTGTCGGATCCCGGCGAGGTTGTCGCCGCACCCGACTCTGTCGACGTTTGTCGGATGCGGATAGGATCACCCCGGTATCAGACAAAGGTAAGGAAGAGGAGTCGTCGTGAAAGATACGAGTACGACCGTCGCGGAACTGATTAAGCTCGTG
>JADFOB010000046.1 GCA_022563055.1 Planctomycetota bacterium | reverse complement strand
AGCATTGCGAAGTCCAGGTGGATCGGCACCGGATCGGAAGCACACTGCTCAAGAGCAGTGGCACACCAAGCTGTCAGACCAAGGCTGACAGAGCGGCGGAAGTCCCCGCCCACGACGTGAGGTGTCGGCTCAATCTTGGAGCGTGTCTAAAAAGCCGCGCAGGAACCAAGTGTGGGAGGGCGAAGCTCCTGCTGAGCCCCGGCCCCGTACGCGGCTCGGCGGGAGCCTCGCCCTCCCTTGTTAGACACGCTCTAAGTCTTCCGCGCGTGCTTTTGGAGGCAGTCTACCAATCATGGCCACCTTCTGTGTGATTATTCCTGCGGCGGGGAAGGGGGAGCGGTTCAGCGACCGCGAGAAAAAAACCTTCGCCAAGCTCGACAACCGACCCGTCTTCATCCGCACCCTCGAACGGTTCATCACACGAAAGGACGTTTGCCAGACCATCCTTGTCGTGGCTTCGGACGACATGGAGATAGCCAAGACCAAGTACGGACCCAACCTCAGCTTTATGGGCGTGAAAATTGTGGAAGGCGGAGCCCGGCGATGCGACGGCGTAGCGTCGGCGCTCGCACAGGTCTCGCCGGACGCGGAGTATGTAGCCGTTCACGACGCTGCACGACCCTGCATAACCGACGAATGGATCGACGCCGTCTTCGCGGAGGCTGTCAAGACCGGCGCCGCCATCTTGGCGGCGCCAATCACGGGTACGCTCAAGCGCGTGGCTGAATCGAAAGTGATCGAGGAGACGCTCTCTCGCCGGGATCTCTTTGAGGCCCAGACCCCGCAGGTCTTTCGCAAAGACGTGATCGTCGCCGCGTACGAGCGTCTGGTGGAGATGAAAGAAGAGGTCACCGACGACAGTTGCCTCGTCGAAGCCATCGGCCATCCGGTCTCGGTTGTGATATCAGACGCAACAAACCTCAAAATCACAACCAAGGGCGATATGAAACTCGCCGCCGCCATCCTCAAGGCAAGACCGCGCAAGTCCGTGCAGCGTCTCGGCGCGTTTGAAGAAGCGCAGTGGTAGCGGAGCGCGTGACCATTCAGGCGGCCCGCTGGTCGGGACATCGGGCGGGGCGCCTACGGGGATGCACAACTTAATCGGAGCCCCGAGCGTCAGCGAGTGGGTTCTCTGGTGCGTCGCTGGCATCGGTGATACCCCGCGCTTACGCTTGGGGCTCTGATGAGTGCCGCCGGAACTGTCGCGGACTCGGGATAGCGTTTCACCGCAAATACGGCTTGACAGATTCGCCCCGGGGGGGTGTAATCCCTGACGGAATGTAAGGGGATGGATCCGCACACCTCATGCCAAGGAGAGGCCATGCTTGCCACACGAATTCGCCGAATGGGTACCATCATCTTGTGCGTCGGTGCGGGTATGCTCGCAACCGGCTGTAACATTCAAGGTCTGTGGGCCGATCGACAGTCACCCAAAGGGCCCGTAGCTTCCACTTCGGACCAGCAACGCGGGGACGTTGCGACTGACGGGGTCGATCTGCCAACCGTCGACGTGGAGGAAGTCGACCTGGTCGAGGGCGTCGTGACGCATCGCGCGGCGTATCATCAAGCGCTTGAACACCTGCGCCAGTATTACCAACGCCACGGATACGCGACGAAGCTGGCGTGGGCGGAGTTCGAGTTGCAGGGTACTCGCAACGTCAAGCCGTTTCGCTATCTGCTCGATGCCGAGGTTCCCTCGGAGCGGCTTCGTTCGACGGATCAAATCGCGGAGGCTGACGCACTCTACCTTCGCGGTCTCGACTTGATGCGTCGGGGCGGACACGGCATACCGGCGCTGTTCCGTCGCGATCTGATGATCGAGGCAGCCGAGCTCTTTCGTGACCTGGTCATGCGGTTCCCCACGAGTGACAAGATCGACGACGCCGCGTTCCAGGCGGGCGAGATCCACAAGGAGTATCTTCCCCGAACCGAGACGATCGCGGTCGACTGGTACCAGCGGGCTTGGACCTGGGATGCCCGGACGCCGCACCCCGCCCGGTTTCAGGCGGCCGTCGTGTACGACTACCGGTTGCACGATCGGCAGCGCGCCTTGGAGCTTTACCAGTTCGTCGTGAAGGGGGAAACGCGGATCGAGAGTAACGTCCGTTTCGCCATGCGTAGAATCTACGAACTAACGCGCGACGTGACCGCTCGTGCCGACGCGAGGTAGCGCTGCACCCGAATCGTCCAACGCACCGCTGTCGAGCCGCCGCCTCGAATGCCACGAATCTTCACGGGTCTTGCGATCGCCAACCTGATCCTGTTCGCAGGGACAGCCGGTCTGGGCCTCGTTGGCGGCCCCGCAGCGCGGCCGGATCGTCATATCCTGCTTGCCGTGGTCTCTCTTCTGATAACCTGTTTCGTGCAGGTTGTTGTGTTCACCTACTTTACCGTAACAGGTAAGCTCATCGTGCAGGCGTTGCAACTGGGCCACTCGGATCTCGCGCCTTTGCACACCGCGAAGAAGTCCAAGCGATCCGTCACGCGCTGGTTGGGTGCTGTCGGCCTGGCGGTCGTCCTCGTCACCGCGACCGGTGGTACCCATTGGCGAAGCCAAGACGCGGGGGCGATTCACATGGCGGCGGCAGCGTGGCTTGTGTTCATCACGACACTTGCCTTGGCCGCACAGTTCCGGCTCATTGCCCAAAACGCCGCACTGTTGAAACGCACGATGGAGGCGTACGTGGGGCAACGGAGTAACTCCGCCACGGATGCCGGCTCGAATCAGCACGACAACAACGTAGCCCGTCTTCCTGCTAATCAAGATCCTTAAGCGTAGCCCAATTGGCGTCGGCTTGCTGAATCCGCTCTGCCGGATTGGCGTCGAACTCCGTCTTGGCTTTGGCGTCCCAAAAGAGGTAGGTCTTGGCGTCCACGACGCTGAAGATGGAAGGGTCGGCGGGGTAGCGCTTGTTGCTCGCCACACCCTGCGCGCAGTAGACGTTGTGCTTGAGTCGATATCGTGCGTAGCGCGGCAGGTATTTTCCGGGTTCCTTCAGAAAGGTTGCTTTCGCCTCGGTGGATGCCAAGTGATAGGTGTAGCCTTCGATGACGGCGCTGAAGGACTCGCTTCCCTTTACAGCCTTGTTGGCGTGCTGATAGGAGACCGGACAGGTTCCACCAAGAACGGGTTCCTTGAATACCTCCTCCGCCTTTCGAATGAAGCGTGCCGGATCGGTCGCGTAGGCTCGTCGCGCCCGTTCCAAGGAAAAGAGGTAAACCTTCGCATCGACAATCTCGAAGATTTCCGGGTCGCCCCAAAACCGGTTGCCGTAGCTTCCACCCAACGCGCACGTGCACAGGCCGTCGAACCGTGGGAGATACTTCTTGGGGTCGGCGTCAAAGGCCTGCTTCGCCTCGGCACCGGCGAAGTAGTAGAGCTTACCCTCAAACGCCGACTGGTGGGCGGCGTTGCCCATCACAGCCTTGCCGGTGAGCAAGTAGCTCGCAGGACAGTACCCCTTCAGTGCGGCTTTGCGGTCTGACTCCCCGGCGCCGGCGATGGGTGCTGTGGCGACCACGGCAACAAGGCAACCCAAGCCGCACGCCCGGACACCATAACGAGCCGCACGGCGCCGCCTCCACAACTCTTGCATCTGCATAAGAAATCCTCCGTCTTCTTGCAACCACCCCGTACAATCACGCGAGTTCGCGACGCCGATCACCGCCTGTACTCTTTGGCTCGGTGACAAGCCCGGTCGCGGCAGACGACCATCTTATCGACAGGGATGCCGGCGGACCACACCCGCAACCGCAGGTCGTTGATCGCGGGTGCTGAACATTTCCGGCGGGCGGGGGCATAGTGGTTCCGGGACCATGTAGCGTCGGCCCCCCCGTGGCCGTATGTGTTTAGCGGTTTTTCCGCAGATGGACTGGGTTCGCACTGTAGCGTCCGCCCCCCGTGGCGGACGTCGGTATCCGAGCGACTCCCTCGATTCTATCCCGACGTACGTCGGGACCACGGGGGGCGGCCGCTACAGGATCCCTCCCGCCAAGCCCATAGGCTCCCCGCCGATTCTGTCACGCCCCCGTTGATCGCGCCGAGCAGCCATCATGTGGCTTGCGCTCGAAATGAGCTGGAAACCTCACGCACCGGGCGCCGGCTTCACGCGGCTAACGGCAAGGAGCGGCTCAGCTTTGAGGATGGCAAGCAG
Source organism: Planctomycetota bacterium (assembly GCA_022563055.1). The sequence goes on along the minus strand of JADFOB010000046.1, from coordinate 4,025 downwards.
GTGAGTCCTGAGAAACCCAACCATGACCCAACCGGTGTGGCCACCGTGATGCTTGGTCTTCTTGAGTTCCGGACCCCAGCGTATCTCGCGCATCCTCTCGTACGCCTGTCGATCTTGTGTCGAGGCCGTAGTGGGAATCTCAAAACCGCGCATACCGGCGGCGGCGGTGAAGCGGCGGTCGGTCGTCCCGAAGATACGGGTTCCGAGTCCCAAGAGCCATCGGTCCTTGTGGCTCACCAGAGCGTAACACTGTTTCACCGCGAGCAAGGCAGGCCCCAAGTTGTACGTCGGAGACAGCGCGGGACACGCAAGCACGAGCGTGTCGATGAGTCCACGCGCCTTGAGCTTCTCGCAGGCGAACACGCCGACCCCGGCTCCACCGCTATAAGCCAGTAGGTGGATGCGCGTCTTGGGGTGCGCACGCCGGAACGCCAGAAGCCTGCGCGCGAGCATGAGCCCCATCAGACGATTCCGCCGGTACCACATCAGGTCGGTCCAGATCTCACCCGGTAGGCAGAACTGCCAGTGGAACAGCACCGTGGGAAGTGTGCTCCCCTCGAGGCGCAGGGCGCGCCGAATCAGCAACGGTGCAAACTGGAACCCACCGACACCATCCAGCACAAACAACACCTCATCCGCGACCGTTCCATTTACCTCGGGCAAGCCGTAGCGGATTCGCTCCCAGAGGGATGTCGAGACGACGGCGATGCGGTTGCTGATGAAACCCATGGGCCAACGACGGACTACGGCCGCCAAAGGGGCGGCCGCTACACAAGAACAGACCTTGCTCTAAGGCTCGCGCGGTTGCAAACGCTTGAAAACCTCCGAACGCTTTAGCTTCTCCAGAAATCGTACGTCGCAGGCACCCATCTCGAACCGGCAGACACTCATGACGGCGCACCACGAGCAGGGCGATAGGGTTCCCAGACGGTAGGGGCGGACGGCTACGTCACCGTCGAGCATCTGGTCGGCCAACTGGCCTAGTTTTGTGCGGGTCCGCTCCAGAACCGCTTGGAACGACGCAGCGTCCGCTGCGTCGCTGGCGTCGATACGTCCGGCGGAGCCGTCCTTCTTTCGATAGAAGGCGTATCGTTCCGAGTAACCGGTACTCCCGGACGACTTGTCCAGCGCGTCAAACTTGTCCGCTCGGATCAGACCCCGAGGGCGAAACGCGGGTGAAAGAGCCTTGGTACGATCCGACACCAAGGATGGGTGGTCGACAACCTCACGGTGTGGCCTAAGGCTTACGTAAAGCGCCGCCGCGGGCACGATGGGCCGGCCCGCAAGTGTTTGCCCGTGCTGAGCGAGGACCAGCAGATAGGCCACAAGTTGAAGGGACAGACCGTGGTGTACCTCGCTCAGGTCAAGCCGCTTGTCGCGCGTTCTCTTGTAGTCGATGACAATCCCAAGCGTTTCGTCGCTTAACTCCGCCAGATCCACGCGGTCGATGAACCCGCGTAACTTCACCACCCGGCCGGCGGGCGTGTGCAGGTCCAAGGCAGGCAGGCTGCCCGGTCGATCAAAGCCGAAGGGCAACTCCACCCAGCGAGGCCGGGCGGCACCGCCACTTGATACGTTGCGCTGCGCCCGCATGATCCGTGCAAGCTGTGACGCCGTCCGCCTAAGCGTGTAGGCGTCGCGTGCGCTCGAGGTCACTCGCTCGGGTGGAAGACGGGTACCCACACGATCGCAGCTTTCCTGCAACCTCTCCAACAGTTCCCCATCGCTGAGTTCGTCGAAACGCTGTTCGCGCTTGGAGAGCGTTTCAACGAGGTCTTCCAGGATCGCATGGTGGACCAGACCAACATCCACCCGAGCAAGCGGTGCTTCGGCTCGCTCGCTGAGTTTCAGCACGCTGTTGGAGAAATGCTGAAACGGGCACGCGGCGTAGCTCTCCAATTGTGACACGCTCATGAGCATCGTACCGTGGTGGAGACGCTCGAGCGTCGCGGGGGAGATTGTCGCTTGGGGACGCTCGCTCAGCGATGAAAGTGCATACCGCGCGCCCGACGCCTCAAGAAGCGTATCCCGAACCGAATCATAGAGACCGTTCCATCGCGCCCGCACACCTTCATCATCCTGAGCAGCAGCCCCCCGCGTGCGCATCTCCGCCACGATCCGGCGTGTCAGGTCGCGCGCCGTTAGGATATCCCAAGTGTTGCGGGAGACCACCGGATCGGCGACCTTCGTCGGGCGCAATCCAGGGCACACACGCTCCAACTCATCCAGATAGGGCGATGGGTGTAGTGCTTTTCCCTCGGCGTCCGTGGCAGCCGTCGTGATCAAGAGGCGGTCGCTCGGACGTGTCACGGCGATGTAGACAAGAAGCGGCTCGTCGAAGATGCGATCCCGACTGGGAGGGCGAATCTCCACACCTCGATCTCGCAGGAACGCTCGATCGTCGTCGTTAAGGATCGCGTCCTCCATGGGCCGTTGGGGGAACAGACCATCGTTAAAGCCGATGACGACGACGGCCTTGAGATCCGGATGGCGACTGCGCTCGATGGAGCCGACAAGAATCTGATCCACCATGGGCGGTGCCAGCCCCAGCGTCAGGCTGGACAAACCCGCCTCGAACACGTGACCAAGCTCGTCGGCTGTGAGGCGTTCGTCCGTCAGTGCGAAACCAACGTCGTCCACAAAAGAAAGGCAATCCCGCCAGACCTGACGATGCTCGGCGGCCAGGTCAAGGTCGCCGTCCTGCTCCGCTTGGGCGACCCATGCTTCGACTTTCCTGCCCACACCGGCGGACTCGAGCCAGTCCATGATCGCCGCCGCCCACTCAGTTCCCGTATGTCCACCTGCATCCAACGCGAAGCGCATCCACGGCTCGATCAGCGTTACGAGTTGTCTTCGGGTCTGGTTGATCCGCACGAGCCGCGCGGTCTCGTTTGGATCCGGCTCAGGATCGCTCTGGGTGAACGTCCGGCGCGCGACGAACGACCAGTCAGCCTCACACCACGTTTCATAGCCGCTAAGTGCATAGGCCAGCAGGTAGTTCTCGAGTTCATCAGCCTCCTTTACCGACACCGGCAGCAATCCCGTCTTGAGGATGATGCGGACCGATTCGAGTGACCAGTTGGTGGCGGCAAGTAGGACGGACGCGCGCAGGAACTCCGGAAGCGGATGATGGGCGATACCGCGCCGGCGATCAATGAAAAACGGGATGTCGCGGGCGCCCAGTGCCTGTGTGAGCAAATCATGATAGGGATCCAGGTCTCGGGCGATGATCGCGATATCACGATAGCGGTATTGCGTGGTGGGATCCTCAACCCACTGACAGATGCGTGCCACCGCATACTCGACCTCAATCCGCCGGGAAGGCAGCTCCGCGAGTTCGATGTCTTGCGATGCCTGGTCTTGCGATGGCAGCGTCTCGGCGGATTCCAGCTCGAAGATCGACCGCTCCAACCGGGCAAGCGGTGTTGAGGGCTTGAACCGCGGCGGCGTCTCGTGCCCAAAGAGCAGGGGATCCTGAATATCGAGCCCCGCGGCGGCGAACTGGCGACACAGATCGATGTAGGTTTGATGCGTCTTGTGAAAGAGGGATGCCGATCCGGAGGCGGTCACCGAGTTGCCCGGCTCGCTCAGCGAGGGATCGACCAACCCGGTAATCTCCATAGACCGGCACAACCGCGCCAGCGAGATCAGTGTGAGCGTCTCCTGCCGCGCGAGCGATGCGAATCCGTCGACCCAAACCTCGGCGCCGCGGATCCAGTCGCAGCGCGGTAGCAAGCCCCGAGCAATCTCCAGGTGCTGTGATGGGTCGACGCGATCCGTTCCCAGATAATCGAGATACGCCTCGTAGATTTCACGAATGTCGTGGAGCTTGGCCCGCTGCATCGGCTCGATGTCCGCACCCGGTTCCATCGTCGAACCGAGACTGTCCGGCGTGACCGCTTCCTGGATGAGTTCGGTAATGGTCGCGCTGAGCTGCGTTACGAAACCGCCAAGGCGATCGGCCCGCCGATAGTACTTCAACTGGTCCGACCGCTTCGCCACGAGGTGTCGCAAAACCAGAGCGC
>JADFOB010000045.1 GCA_022563055.1 Planctomycetota bacterium | reverse complement strand
AAGGACTAAGCGGAAACGGGAAGGCCCCAGGGTAGTGCGGTGCCATGGTGGCGGCTATCGCCGTAGGTTCCAACTCCAGTCGTATTCGATACACGATGGATCCCAGTGATCCACACTCAGCGAGCGCGCCAGCCCGCCGTCATCGACATGCCGCGCCAAAAATGCCGCACGACCCAAGCCACGTCGCGAGCCATAGTGTAGTTCCAGCCTTCCAAAACGCCAGCAATGGGCAACAAATTCCGGGAAAAACGCTCGGCACGCTGCCCGATGCAGTTTCGGTCCCCGTGTAGAGTTGTGAGCGAGGTGTCCGATCCGTGAAATGCCCCGAGCCGCGGGCTTTAGCCCGCGCGAATTCGCATCATTCGATGGCGCGGCCTGATCCGAGCCGCGAGCGCAAGCGACCGGTCACAAACCCCGCGCTTGCGCTTGGGGCTCGGATCGGTGGTGCGGGATCCGGCACGGCAGTTTAGTTGGATGATCGCAGGAGCCGAAGCGCGTTGAGGGCGACCACGACCGTGCTTCCCTCGTGGCCGATGACGGCCAGCGGAAGAGGGATGTAGCCCATGACGGCGAATACGCTGAGTACGGCGATCACGCCGATCGCCAGCGTGAGATTCTGGCGCACGATGCCCGCGGTCCGCCGCGCGTGATTCTGGAGCCACGCTACAACCTCGATGCGATCTTTCATCAGGACGACGTCGGCCGCATCGAGTGCGATCTGCGCTCCCATCGCCCCCATGGCAATGCCGGTGTCGGCGTGAGCGAGCGCCGGCGCATCGTTGATCCCGTCACCGATCAAAACGACCGGTCCATGTTTCGCCCGCAACATCTCGACACCCGCCACCTTGGCTTGCGGTACAAGCTCGGCCAGGAACCCGTCCAGGCGCAGGCTGGTGGTGACCTTCCGGGCGACAATCTCGTGATCGCCGGTAAGCATCTCGATCCGAGTCACGCCCTGGCGTCGCAGAAGCTCAATGCACCGGGCTGATCCCTCCCGGATCGTGTCCTGGAACCCCAGGAGGATAGCCGCGCCATCGACAACAACGGCGGAGACGGTCTTGCCCTGCTCCCGCAATCGCCGGGCCTGCCGGACGACCCGGTCGGCTGTCTCGGTGGACGCCCGCTGGGCCACCAGCTCGGGACGTCCGAGCCACACGGTCCGTCCTTCAATGACGCCCCCTGCGCCTTCGCCCGGCGTCGACTCGTATTCGCTGACGGCTGGAGCGGTCAGACCTCGCTCTTGTAGAGCGGCATTCACCGCCGTCGCCAGAGGGTGGGTGCTCGAGGCCGAGATGGCGCCGGCCAACTCCAGCGCCGTCGTCTCCTCGATGGCGTCGGTGGCCACGATGTCGGTCAGCCGGATCTCGCCCGTGGTAAGCGTTCCCGTCTTGTCGAACGCAAACACCTTCGCCCGCGCGATGCTCTCGAGATGGGCGCCTCCCTTGATCAAGACACCGCGCCGGGCAGCCGCGGCGATCGCCGAAAGATACGCAACCGGTGTCGCAATGATCAAAGCGCACGGGCTCGCAACAATCAGCAAGGCGATTCCGCGAAGCATCGCCACATCACCCGACAGACCCACCAACCACGCGACCAGTGCCGTCACGACGGCACCGGCCATCACGATGATCGAATAGATCGGGCCGATTCGATCGATCAGACGCTGCGCTCTGGCGGGATGTTGTTTTGCCTGGGTCACCAGTTCGACGATCTTGGCCAGCGTCGTATCACCGGACAGCTTGGTGACGCGCACTTCAAGCCGGCCGTTGAGGTTCTGCGTTCCGGCAAAGACGGTGTCGCCGGGCTTGCAGTCGCGAGGGATCGACTCGCCGGTGATGGCGGATTCGTCGATGGAGGAGCTTCCATCGACGACCACACCGTCGAGCGGCACCTTGTCGCCCGGTCGTACGAGGATGGCTGCACCGATGGCAATCTGGCGGATCGAGATGCGTCGCGTGCTCTTTCCTTCGATCAGCGTAGCCTCGTTGGGCGCCAAGTGTCGTAGCGAGGTGATGGCTGACTGTGTCCGGCGCAGCGCGAGGTTCTCCAAACCGCCGGAAAACGCGAACAGAAACAGTAACAGAGCACCCTCGAACGGGCTGCCGATGTAGGCCGCCAACCCCGCGCCGAGCAGCATCAACAAGTCGACGTCGATACGCCCCACGCGGATCTTCCCCCAGACGGTCTGGATCGCGGGAACGCCCGCTACGGCAAAGGCCAACAGCGTGAAAAGATGTTGAAGCGGCTGGGGCCCGCCGGTCAGAGACAGCGTCCACGCCGCCGCGAGGAAGCTCCCCGATCCGCCGGCCACGATCAACTCCGAAACCTGGGCGATGCGCTGGGCCATCGGCGTGTAGAAGACGGAGGTTGAATCTTCCAGGTCGATGAGCGCCTCATCCGAAAGCACCGGATTGAGAACGCTGCGGGCCGGCGTCAGGATGGAGCGGAGTGGTATCACGGAAAACACCAAACAGCCAAACGTCAAAACGTCGAAACAGGCAAACAACGTCAGAGCCGCTGGCGCCAGCCTGCGGACCCCTTTGCTCCGGAATGCCCCGCGAGGCGGGTTAAGGCGGCCATGCCACCGGGCCTGCGCCCGGTGCTCTGAAAAGGCGCTCCGGAAAGTGCCCAGCGCCGATTCCGTTACGCACCCACACTAAACCCCGCAAACCAGGAGGACAACCAGTAGCCCACGCCACCGGTGACCACGGCGGTGACAATCCCTGTCGCAAAGAGTCCCACGGCGCTCCGCCCGCTCGATCGGGCGGTGAGCAGCGAGATGATCGCCATGAACACGCACCCGCCGGCCACCATCCAAACGTGGGCGCTGTCGGGAGACATCCAGACGGCCGGCAGCGCGAGTCCCACGCCGGCCACCGCCGCGCCGCCGAAATTCAACAACCCCACCACGAGCGGATGATTCATGTGGTGCATCGAGAGACCGAGTTCCTCCTCCATCATCACCTTCAAGAGGCGGTCGTCGTCGGCAGCCAGCGTATCCACCACCTGGCGGAGCAACGAACCGCCAAACCCCTTGGCGGCGTAGAGCACGCGGACCTCCTCCTTCTCCTGTTCGAAGTGGTCACGAATCTCCGCCCGCTCCCGATCCAACTCGGAGGCGTAGTATTGAACTTTTGTGTGTGTCGAGCGCCCCGTGGAGATTCCGATCATCAGCGCGATCGCGATGGCAATCGCCACCAGCAACCAATGTGCAAAGGGTGGATCGCCAAAGCCCAAGAGCCCCAGCCAGACGATCCACACCAGGGTCATCGCGTCGCGAGCACTCGCCAGCGCCAATCGCCAGTCGTCCACTTCCCCCAGATGGGGTTCAGCTCCCAAGACTTCCCGGGCGCGCCGGCGTGCTTCGTGGATGTGGTCCGCCGCGTCGCTGGAGACGACTTCCTCGGTCTGGGCCGGGTCAACGATCATCAGGAAGATTGCTCTTTGAGTTCGCTGCTTCGTGAGCAGGCACGTGTTTAGCGGTGGGCGTAGATGCGGTTGGGGTTTGATCCGAACCGCGACCGTAAGGGAGCGGAATCAAGCCGCATCCATCCCATGCCGTACCCGCCACCCCCGGCTTACACCGTGACGCTGAACAGACCCCATAGACCAACGCCAACAACATACATCCCCAGCACGATCGTGCCCCACAGGACAAGCGATGCGACAGGTACCTCGCGAAGGCTCTCGCACCGGGTCGTCTTGTAGACGATCGCGATGCAGAGGCACAGCGGTAACATCAACAGGAACCGCTGGCCACCCGTTATTTGAACGCCGGTGACGAACAGGTTGGCTGCTACGAACGTCATGGAACCCCGCTTGCGATCGTTCGCTTGTCTCGCCATCCCACGCGGTCGCCGCCCGCCCGCGCGAGCGCATCGAGGATGACAAGCAGGTTCAGCAGTCCCGCGACCCCCGTGTAGTGGACTCCGATGTCCGCCGCAACCCAGTGCCCCACGACCGCCGGCACGGAGTCCTCTTGCGGCGGTGGTACGACAGCGCGGCGGATCATAAGAGCTGCCAGGGTGTGCCCACCGTTACAGATCTGTGCGGTAAACCAGAGCCGCCGCCCTACCGGGTCGACCGTGTTCACGACGCCGCCGATGGCTACGCCGCTCCAGAACGTGATCGTGATCGTGATCAGCAGGACGACTCCCCGTCCGCGCTGGCCGAGGTAGATGTGGCCAAGACCGGGAACCGCCCACGCCAGCAGGCCCGCGATCGGAGCACGCAGCACCGGGATATTCGCCTCGTTGGACAAGCACGGCACTCCGACGGATGAGAGTCACATCGAACAGGAACCTCGAGGATCACCGCAGTCGCCGCAGGGTCCGGCGAACGATGCGCCGCAAGGTTTGGACCAGCCCTGGTGCGCCGCGAACACACTCAGCTTACGGTTCACACGGGTGCTCCGACAGCTTGGGCAAGAGGGCGGATCGTCGCTCGTGATCGACCGAACGAACTCCTCGAACTCATGCTCGCAGGAACTGCACGTGTATTCGTAAACCGGCATGTTGATCCCATGCGACCGACGGACTGCCCACGGTCCGATCTGCCGGCGAGTATAGGGACCGCGGCTTGGGTCCGCAACGGGGCTGCCCACGTTCGCATCTGGGTAGACCGTTCCTCGATACGTCCCCAGGGGTTCCTCGATTGATCCACCTTGCGGCCATCGCTATGCTGCGATTGTTGATCATGATGGACGAACGCGGACGGTGCGTCGCCGCACTCGCCGCGTTCGAGAGACTCGGCGACTGATCCTCCACGATCCGACCCCATGGCAAAGCGTACGAAGAGTTCCGGCTTGGACGGGATCATCAACCTCGATAAGCCTGCGGGTATCAGCTCCGCCAAAGCCCTCTATCGCGTGCGAGCCATCACGGGGCAGCGCAAGAGTGGACACGCCGGGACGCTGGACCCCGCCGCGACGGGCGTACTCGTTCTCTGCCTAGGCAAAGCCACCAAGTTGGTCGAATCCATCATGGATCAACCCAAGGTCTATCGCGCGACGGCCAGGATGGACGTAACCAGCGAGAGTTTCGATCTGGATCACCCGCTGATCCCGGTCGAGGTTGCCGAGATTCCGGCGTTCGAAGCGGTCCAACGGGCGTGTGCTTCCTTCGAAGGTTTGATCCAACAGGTTCCGCCGACGATCAGCGCCATCAAGATCGACGGTCAGCCGGCCTATCAGCGCGTCCGCCACAACGAAACAGTGACGATGCAACCCCGCGCCGTGCGAGTTTATTGGGTCCACTTGCACAGCTATGCGTGGCCCAACCTTGATTTCGAGATGTGTTGTGGTCGCGGTACCTATGTGCGCGCGCTGATCCGCGATCTCGGCGAGTCCCTCGGCGCGGGTGGCTGTCTCACGTCACTCGTGCGCCGGCGTGTCGGACCTTTTGCGTTGGATGAAGCGTGGTCGCTCGAATCGCTTGACGCGGCGGATGGACCGGAGTCCTATCTCGTCGATTTGGATCGGGCTCGAACGCTGCTTGACCCGACTGCGATCCGAATACCAGCCAGACCGGATGCGGCGAGGACAGATACCGGACAACCGGAGCAGTGCCTTCGGCCTGAGATACGATGAATCGCTCCTTCCTCGATCCGCTGCTCGTCCGCGTCGTGGTCGCGCACGCTCAACGTCAATTCAAGAGGTTTATGCGGGCTGCTCAGACAGCCGTGCAGACGCAGGAGCGCGTCCTGCTTGCCAAGATCGCTCGCTGCGCCGACAGTGTTTATGGCCGGGAACATCAATTCTCGCAAATCCGCAGCTACCAGGATTTCATTGATCGCGTACCCGTCCAAACGTACGACGATCTCAAGCCCTACGTCCAGCGCGTCATGGACGGCGACGTCCGCGCGATGTTCGGTCGCACCGAGAAGGTGCTCATGTTTGCGATGACCAGCGGCAGCACCGACAAACCCAAGTATGTACCCGTGACGACGACCTTCCTGCGCGAGTATCGGCGCGGATGGAACGTCTTTGGGATCAAGGCGCTGCTCGACCACCCGACGGGCTTCCTCCGGTCGATCCTGCAAGTCGTCTCGCCAATGGACGAGCATCGCACGCCCTTGGGAATTCCCTGCGGGTCGATCTCGGGCCTGCTGGCTGCCACGCAGAAACGCCTCGTCCGCAAGTATTACGTCACGCCGCGCGAGACAGCCAATATCAGTGACCCCCAAGCTCGCTACTACACTATTATGCGCGTGGCTGTTCCGCACGACGTATCGTGGATGATCACCGCCAGCCCCGCCACGCAGTTGAAGCTGGTGCGCATGGCTGCCACCCATGCCCAGCGGCTCATTCGTGACGTCCACGACGGAACGCTTCGACCGCCCGGCGACATCCCCGATTCCGTTCGGTGCGCCCTGATGGCGAACTCTCAGCCGGACCACGAGACAGCCCGACGACTGACCGCGCTGGTGGACGAGCACGGCGAGCTGCTTCCCAAGCACTACTGGAAGCTCGCGTTCTTAGCCAACTGGACCGGCGGTACGATGGGTCTGCACCTACGGGACTTCCCTCACTATTTCGGCGAAACGCCCGTACGCGACATCGGGCTCCTGGCGACGGAAGGCCGCGTCTCCATTCCCCTCGAGGACGGCACGCCGGCCGGCCTGCTCGACGCCGAAGGCAGCTTCTTCGAGTTTATCGACGCCGACGCGGATGAAGCCGACGCCGACGCGGTCCACCGCTGCCACGAGCTTGTCGCGGGCAGAGAGTATCGCGTTCTGCTGACCACGTCGGCTGGGTTCTACCGCTACGACATCGGTGACCACGTTCGCGTCGTGCGGATGGAGGGTCCAGCCCCGGTGCTCGAGTTCCTCAACCGAGGTGCCCGCACCAGCTCGATCACCGGTGAGAAGCTGACCGAGTGGCAGGTGACAGCCGCGTTCGAGCGCTGCTGCACGGCGCTCGAATTCTCCGTAACCAACTTCGTGCTCGCTCCCTGCTGGGCCGATCCGCCCTTCTATCGCCTGCACATCGAGCGACAGGTTCAGGGCTGCGACCGCCTTGCCGATGCCCTGGACAAGGAGCTGTCGACCATGAACATCGAGTACGGGTCCAAACGATCTTCGCGGCGGCTCGGTCCGATCGTACAAAACCTGCTGCCTCCGGGAACATTGGCCGAGTTCGATGTTAAGCAGCAGCACCGTCATGGAGCGCCCAACGAGCAGTACAAACACCAGTATCTCTATACAAAACCGGGCGACGATGCTCCGTTCCCATTGGAAACCGCCGAGGCGACACCGCAGAGTGGCGTGCAGAATGCATAGGGCAATGCATGGGAGGGTTCCTGATACTTCCGGCGGGCCACCGGTTGGGACATCGGAAGGGGTGCCAACATGGATGCACAACGCAATCAGAGCCCCGAGCGTCAGCGAGCGGGTTGTCTGGTGCGACGCTGGGATCGGTGAGACCCCGCGCTTACGCTTGGGGCTCTGATCGGTTCCGCCGCAAGTGCCACGGACCCTACAAAAAATCCCCGCGGAACGCTCACTTGGCATCGTCCGATCCCGGTCGTAGAATGCCGGTCCGTTCGGCGATATTGATGTAGATGATTAACATACAAAGGAATCGACCATGAGACGCGCAAAACTAACCATCATCGGGGCAGGCAATGTGGGGGCAAGCTGCGCCGTTTGGGCGGCGGAAAAAGGGCTCGGCGACATCGTCCTGATCGACATCCCCGACTTCGCGGACAAGACCGCGGGCAAGGCACTCGATTTGGCGCAGTGCGGACCGGTCGACCGCTTCGACTGCAAGATCATCGGAACGGCTGACTACGACCACGCGAGCGGAAGCGACGTGGTGATCATCACCGCCGGAATCCCGCGAAGACCGGGCATGAGCCGGGATGATCTCATTCAAACCAACGTCAAGATCGTCAAGTCGGTCAGCGAACAGATCGCCAAGGTCGCCCCCGAGGCGGTGCTCATTGTCGTCTCCAACCCGCTCGACGCGATGGTCTACACCGCGTGGAAGACGACCGATTTTCCGACCAACCGCGTCGTGGGTCAAGCCGGCTGCCTGGACATCGCGAGGTATCGCACCTTCATCGCGATGGAACTGGGTTGCAGCGTCGAGGATATTTCCGCGTTATTGATGGGTGGTCACGGCGACGACATGGTTCCGCTGCCGAGCTATACGTCGGTTTCGGGTATTCCGGTCACGCAGCTTATTC
>JADFOB010000044.1 GCA_022563055.1 Planctomycetota bacterium | reverse complement strand
GCGACCGCGGGCTGTTCGGCCCCCCCGATGTGTTCCAGGTGTTCGCCGAGGACAAGGATGACTTTCTTGGTGGCGCCCGGTCCGCCGGCGACTTCAATCAGGATGGTCTGGATGACATCCTCTGCGGCGCGCCGCTCAATGACTTTGGCTCGGCGCTCGAGAATTCGGGAGCCGTTTACATCCTCTACGGCCGGAGTATTCTTGGCGATTTCGACCTGAAGAAAGCCGATGATCCGCGTTTGCGCGCCCCGATGCTTCGAATCCGTGGTGAGACGAGAGAGGATCAAATCGGATGGCGTCAGGCCACAGGGCTCGACGTGAACGGTGACCGAATCGACGATGTCTTCATCTCCTCTCCCCGCGCGGACTTCGGGAATGTCACGCGTTCGACGTGTGCCGGCGATTTCAATGGAGACGGCCAGATCGATTCTTCCGACCTTGACACATCGGGCTTCGCCGAGTGCAAGGCGAATTTCGGCGAGGAGGTTTTCTCGGACGACCGGTGCAAGATCTTTGATTATGACAACGATGGTGACATCGAAGACGACGACAACGCGGTCTTTACCTGCCTCGTCAACGGCGGAGACGACTGCTGTGACCATCTGATCGACAACGGCTTTGTGGGGATCATTTTCGGCGGCGTGTTCACCGACGGCGACCGCGTCCTCTCTCAGATTGCCACGCCCGATTTGCCCGGCGTGATCTTCCACGGCGCAAGCACCGGGGATCGTGCGGGCTATGACGTCAGCTCGGCGGGCGACTTTAACCAGGATGGGTTTGGAGACATCCTGATTGCCGTTCCGGGTGAAACACGGATCGATCGGGCGGGGCGTGAGCGACTGGGTGTCGTCTACCTGATCTTCGGCGGAACCCACCTCCACAACACCACTTGGAGTCTGGAACGGGTTGGAACGGATGATCTTCCCGGAATCGTGTTCCTAAGCCCCTATCTCAAGGGTCGCCCCAACGAGGCCGCCCCGCTCACGGTCGCATTCCTTGGGGACATCAACCGCGACGGGTTTGGAGATATCGCGATCGGCAACCCCAAAGCGGATTTCATCGACTTCAGCTTCCCGCAGGGGCCCGCCGCGACCGATGCGGAACTGGGGCGCCGGCGCGACGCCGGGGACGCCTACGTCGTCTACGGGAACAACTTCGGTAGTAACCGCGGCGGCGGAGGCGGATCGTAGCAGGCGCGTACACCACGGCGACCCGAGCCTGGGCGGCGTGAGCGTGGGCTGGATATGGCGTCCGACGCACTTCGAGTACGCGAGCTGCCGGTCCCGGCAACCCATCCAACCAACCATCCAGCGAACCAACCCCGCCTGTGCCGCGTAAGATGCTCATCCAGGCGACGTCGGCCCCGCTCGCTGGTGCCACTGCCGTGCCGGCGGTGTCCGGCGGCAGGAGTCAAACCGCACGGGGGCACTGCTCAAAGAGCAGTGGCACACGTGGTTACTTCGAGGTTGCCCGTCCGGGCTAAATGAGCGAAACTTAAGCCATGGCGCACGCACACCTGCACGATATTGAGGCGGAAACCGCAAAGGCCACCGGTCTGCTCATCGGCACGCTGATGGGAGGCATGTTGGTTGTCAGCTCGTTCGTCGTCGATTTCCCGATCGTCGCGCGGACGCTCTTTCAGTACGAGGTCGCGGGTGGTGGTGGCGCTCAGACGCCCTACTCCCAGGTGTTGGCGCTCGCCGGTGCGCTCCTCCTGGGTGCCCCGCTGGTCTGGCATGGAATCAAGGGACTGCTCTCCAGCCAAGCCCACATGGAAGAGCTCGTAGCGCTGGCAGTCGTCGCCGCCATCGCACTGGGTGAGTACCAAGAAGCCGGGATCATCGCGTTCTTCATGATCCTCTCGAACCTGATCGAAACGCGAACGGCGCTGGGCGCGCGGGCGTCGATCGAATCACTCCTCCGCCTGACACCGGATCAAGCCCACCGCCTTCTACCCGACGGCACAGAGGAAGTGGTTGACGCCAAGGCGCTGCACCCCGGCGAGCTGATCCGCATTCGTCCTGGGGACAACATTCCAGCCGATGGCGAAGTCGTGACCGGCACTTCGACGGTCAACCAGGCCAACATCACCGGCGAATCCCTTCCAATCGACAAGGGCGAGGGGGATGAGGTCTTCAGCGGCACGAGCAACCTGACCGGTGCGCTCGACGTTCGAGTCACCAAAGCCGGTGCCGATACAACGCTCGGGCGCGTGCAGCAACTCATTCTCGATGCCGAGAGTACGCGCACGCCGCTCATGCGCCTGATCGACCGCTACGCCGGGTGGTATACGCCGACGATCTGCATGTTGGCAGCCGTCGTCTGGTTCTTCTCTCAGAACAAGGACGAGGGTGTGCAAAAGGCCATCACGATGCTCATCATCGCCTGCCCGTGCGCGTTGGTGCTGGCCACACCGACTGCCATGGTGGCGGCACTGAGCTGCGCCGCTCGACTGGGAATCCTGATCAAGAACGTCGTGCAACTGGAGTTTGCCCGGACGCTGACAGCCGTCGTGTTCGACAAGACCGGCACGCTCACCACCGGGGAACTCTCGGTCACGCAGCTCAAGCCCGCACCAGGCATCGAAGGGGCTGACCTCCTTCATGCAGCCGCTTCCGTCGAACAGATGAGCAAGCACCCAGCCGCTTTGGCCGTCGTTCAGGTTGCCAAGCAGGCGAAGATCAAACTCACGCAACCTGCGGCGTTCAAGGAGACCGCCGGGCGCGGTGTGAGCGGCCAGGTTGGCGAGAATGATGTCTTGGTCGGGCGGTTGAAGTGGCTCAGCGATGAGGGAGCGGACGTCAGCCTGACCAAGAACCCCGACTACGCGGAACCCGAGGGCGTCAGCCTGCTCTACGTCTCACGCAACAAGCAATGCCTCGGCTGGATCGGCCTGGAAGATCGCACGCGGAGTGAAGCCCGCGAAGCCATCGATGAACTCAGAGAGCTTAATATCCACCACCTTTCGATGGTGACGGGCGACAAGTGGTCGGTCGCGCGGCGTGTCGGAGCGGAGATGGGTTGCACCGAGGTTCACGCCGAGGTGTTGCCCCACGAGAAGCTCAAGCTCGTCGACGAACTCAAACGCCGGGGCCACCGCGTAGCCGTCGTCGGCGACGGCGTCAACGACGCGCCGATGCTGGCCGCCAGCGATCTGGGTATCGCCATGGGGGTAGCCGGTAGCGACGTGGCCATCAACTCCGCCTCGATCGCTCTGATGAGCAACGATCTAAGGCGGCTTCCGTTCCTGATTCGTCTCTCGCGGGGGACGACGCGCGTCGTGTGGCAGAACATCCTGTTCGGCGTCGGGTTCATCGTGGTGATGATGACGCTGGCGATCTGGGGTCCGCTGAGCCCCATCGTCGCCGCCATGGCTCACACCGTCGCCACAGCCGTCGTCATCTTCAACAGCGCCCGCCTCGTCCGCTTCGGCGAGGAGCACGCCGACGCCGCCGACGGCTACACCACCCCCATCCCCGCCCAAACCGCACCGGCAACTTGACTAGAGCAGAGTTCGTTCTTGTGTAGCGGCCGCCACCCGTGGCGGCCGTAGTACGTCGTTGGCTCACGGCGAGTGCCGCATCCTTGCCCGGGTGCCCCATCCTTCGCCTTTTGCGAAGGGTGGGGGACGGATGAACCACGGGATGACACTGACACCTGCAAATGCCCTTCGCCTCAAGGTCCGTCCCGCGCCCTTGCACCCAAGTCCATCCCCCACCCTTGGGGAGCACCCAAGGATGGGGCACCTGCGTACACTCGATCGTCGGGCAAAGCACGCCGACGCAACTTCCTTGATGGATCGTTCTCGATCTGGTACATGCGGTCCGGGGCGTCGTGTTCGTCCGGTTTGGCGTAGGCGCCGCATCCTTGCGAAGTAAGGGTGGGCGACCGATGGTCCGGTCACGACGCACGACGTCGGGATGCGTTCGCATGACGAGTCCATCCCCCACCCTTGGGGAGTACCCCAAGGATGGGGCACCCGCGGAGGGCGAAGAATGGGCACCCGCGCGGACTTGTGGAAGTTGGAATGTCACGCGACAAGTTGCGAGATGGGCCGTAGAAGGAACCACTCTGGGCCAAGAGCAAGTCGATCAGATTCTCGTATTCTTGTGCTTGCGGTTGCGTGTGCTGCACGGTACATTGGCGTGCCGTACTTTCTGCGTCCATATGGACCACGAATACCTTGCAGTGTGTAAGTCAACTCACCTAGGAGGATGGAATGATGAATCACGCGACGCTTAACTTCGCTCACGGAATCAAATGCTCGTGGATCGGGGCGGGGGTGATGTTGCTCGGGGGCACCGGTCTGATCTTGCCAGCCGCCCAAGCGGATGACCCATCGGGGCAACTCAACGAGTCCACCAGTGTACAACCATTCAACGCTCCTCAATGGGATTCGAAAAGCTATGAAGAACTAAAAGCATCCGCCCAAGTACTCGAACCATATGGGTCTTCCCCCATCTCCCAGCCGCCACCAAGCGCGTCCATTGTGGTGGCGCCGGCGCTCGGGGACCGTAGGGCGTATGAGGCGATTAGGGCATCCACCGCCTACACCAGGACGACGGAATCAGGGGTGCCCGAAGAGCTCCGGTTAGAGGAGAGCGGTGACCAAGATCCGGCACAAATCAGCGAGCGAACGATTCCGTGGCTGGACGAACCGATAACGGTGGGCGGGGAGTGTCTTTCCAACCACAGCTTTGAGGTGGGGAGCTTCTCTTCTTGGGTTGTGCAGGATCTGGCCACGCCCTTCTTTACGCTGCACGTGGGTGGAAGTGGAGAATCGCCGGGATTTGGTTTTTTTTCCAGCCAACCGACGGACGGATCGCTGGCCGCGCTGCACGGATGGGATGGCGCAGGCCCCGGAATGATTGTGATCGCCCAAGACGTCATGCTTCCGAGGGGCGCGCAGGCCATCCTTTTTGACTACAGGGCGGCCTGGAGACTGACTTTTGGCGCCGTGTTGGATCGCACGTTTGAGGTGGTGATACGTCCGTTCGGCGGGGGTCCACCGTTGGAGGCGCCACAACTGTTTCTGGTAGCGCAAGCCCCGACGACCGTGTTTGATACGGGTGATCTTGTGGGCGAGGTGGATGTGAGTGCGTTCGCGGGAGAGGATGTTCGTATCAGTTTCGAATGGTGGGTGCCGGAGAACTTTACTGGACCGGCCTTCTTCCAACTCGACCATATACGCTGCGAGGTGAACGAAGTTGAGGAAGTGCCGTTGGACATTAAACCGGGTTCCTGTCCGAATCCGGTGAACTCACGCAGCCGAGGCGTCGTGCCCATGGCCATCGTCGGAGACGACTCGTTCGACGTCACGCAGATTGACGTCGGTACGTTGACGCTCCGGCGCGCCGACGGTGTGGGAGGTGTTGTGGCGCCACTCTCGGGTCCGCCCGGACCGGGCGTCACCATCGAAGATACCGCCACCCTGTTTGCCGGCGAGCTTTGCGATTGTCATACGCTCGGTGGAGACGGGATGGACGATTTGTCGCTCAAGTTCTCCACCCGCGAGCTGGTCGAGGTATTGGAACTCGATTCTCTATGGGCCGGCGTGTCCGTCACGCTAAGCGTCAACGGATTGCTGCTGGATGGCACTGCGTTTGAGGCTTCCGATTGCGTGGTCCTGACCGGCGGACGCACGCCGGCAAGCTTACGAGGTGCGCGCAGGGGCAAGTAGCCTTCCCCAGCAAGTGGCAGGTCAACGCTCCGCCTACGGCGAATCAATGGCCTGCCTTCACCATTTGGATTGATGGTCCCGTCACGACCCATGACGTCGGGATGCGTTCGCATGACGAGTCCGTCCCCCACCCTTCGCCAAAGGTGAAGGATGGGGCACCCGCGCGAAGGATGGGCGCCCGCGCACTCCGTTATGGTCACGGTACGGAACCGCGTTCTTCGGCGGTCTACGGCCGCCACGGGGGGCGGACGCTACATGAAGACGGAGAACGCGCTAACGCGGGGAACTGTTTGACAATGTACTTCCACTACCAACACATTGTGACGGTGTTAATCACGGTCGGCCTCCTTGCGGCCGGCGCAGCCGACGTCGTGGGTGATTCTCCCACAAGCGGATCGAAGCAATCGGTCCAGGAGACGGGGATCCGGTTCGAGCGTATCCCCGTTTCATCCCTCCCGCGTTTTGTGCATTTCAACGGCCACCCGCGAGCGTCGCTGCTGCCCGAAGACAACGGATCGGGATGTGCGTGGGGTGATTACGACGGGGACGGCGATGACGACCTGTATCTGTGCAACGTGAACGGTCCACTTCTGATGGACGCCGACAAGCGTCGCGGATTTCCGGGTAGCCGATTGTGGCGAAACGACGGCGGCGGACGGTTCACCGACGTAACCGAGGCAAGCGGCCTCGGCGAGTCGCGGATGGACATGGCGGCGCTCTTTGCCGACTTCGACAACGATGGAGACGCCGATCTGCTGGTGACGAATCTTGCGGGCGTGCGGTTGTTCCGAAACGACGCAGGGCGGTTTTCGGAGATTACTAAACAAGCGGGATTGGGCGGCGTCAGTGGTTATTGTCTGGGCGCCGCCTGGGGTGACTACGATCGCGACGGGCGACTCGACCTCTACCTCTGCCGCTACGTTGATTTTCCCATCGACAAGGCGCGGAATCGGGAAATCGTTGCGGGGCGACCGGCACCGATGACAACGCCCAGCAGCTACCCACCCCTGGCCAATATGCTGTTTCACCAGGAAGCCGACGGCACGTTTCGGGACGTCACAGCCACAAGCGGCACTGCCGCCGCCAAGGGTCGCAGCATGCAGGCGACTTGGTGCGACTTTGACAACGATGGGTGGATCGACCTGTACGTGGCCAATGACCAGTCTCTTGACAACCTCTTTCGCAACAAAGGAGACGGGACGTTCGAGGATGTTGGGCTTGCTGCGGGCGTGTTTGACCCGCGCGGCGGGATGGGCGTTGCGGTGATTGACGTCGACGCGGACGGCGACCAGGACTTCCTGGTAACTCATTGGGTATCGGAAGATCCAGGGTTCTATGTCAACGAGCTCAGGGACGGGGACTTCTTCTTTGAAGATCAAGCGATTCCATACGGTCTGCGAAAGACGGATTTGGCGCTGGTCGGTTGGGGCGTTGGGTTCGAGGACTTCGACAGCGACGGTGATCGAGATTTATTCGTGTCGTACGGCAGCACGATCGAGGACGAGCTGACACTCGACGTGCTCAAGAATCCCAAGATGCTTCCGCAGCGGTCTGAGGTCTACGAGTGGCGTAAGAAGCGCTGGCACGCGCTGGGGGCTGCCGCGGGGAGCTACTTCGGTGAGACGCATGTCGGGCGCGGGGCAGCTCTGGCGGACTTCGATCGTGACGGTCGCCCGGACATTGCGATTAACAATCACGGGGGTCCGCCCGCCTTGCTTCGGAATGTTTCCAAACGCGGGGGCCATTGGCTGGCGGTGAAACTCGTGGGGCGGCATTGTGCTCGTGACGCCGCCAACGCCCGTGTCACGCTAATCCGACAAGGTGAACCGCCGCAGATGCGGGAGCTGTTCATCGGTAGCAGCTATTTGAGCGGACACACCAAGACGCTGCATTTCGGCTTGGGTTCCGCCAAGCGTAGCGTCGATGTTCAGGTACGCTGGCCTTGTGGTCGCATCCAACGACTCGGTAACGTGGATGTCGACCGAACGATCGTTATTAGCGAAGAGCAGGATACGAAGCCATGATAAGAAGATTTTGCGCGTTGGGAGCGTTCCTTGGTTTGGTTGTTTCGGGCTGTGCCGCGCCGTCGTCATCAACCAATGGTGGCCAGGCATCCTCGTCGGGCAAGCGCACGGCTACGGGTGGCGAGCCCTACCACGGTCTGATTCAGTATCGGGCCAAGGACGCCAAGGAGGCGATCATTGAGCCGACCTTACTTACGCCGTCCGAGGTGCTCCTAGCCGCCGGAACAAAGGTCATCGGTGTTTTTATCAATGGAGAAGCCCGGGCCTATCCTTTGTTCGTTCTGAGCAATCACCAGATTGTCAACGACGTGGTCGGTGGTACACCGGTCAGTGCGTCCTGGTGACCGAGCGAACAGACGATCGTGGTTCACGATCGACGAGTGAAGGACAAGACGTTCACGATGCGCGTCTCGGGCAAGGTGCAGGACGGCAACCTGGTCATGTACGATGAGGAAACCGGCTCTTTGTGGCTTCAGCGAACGGGCGAAGCC
>JADFOB010000043.1 GCA_022563055.1 Planctomycetota bacterium | reverse complement strand
GCACGGTGGCACGCCCGGACTCAGGACCCGATTCCGTCCCAAGAAGCCGACAGATTCGACGGTCCCGGACGCTATCCGGGCACTTCAGGCGTTCGGCTGCGTCCGTACTGGAGTTGTGGCCCCGGCCAAGGGCGTGTATATTCCAGCGATGTTCCATCGGCCTCGCCGGGTTTTCCAGGGCGCTTTCGCTCGACCCGGGCGGGTCGTCTTACACTTTCGGAAGGCTTGCAGATGAATGGCACGGTGAAGTTCTTCAACGTTTCCAAGGGATTCGGATTCATCACTCCAGAGGACGGGTCGAAAGATGTATACGTTCACTCCAGCGGTCTAGACCCCAATAGCTCAAACAGATCTCTTAACGAAGGCCAGAAAGTCGAGTTTGAGGTAACCGAGGGGGCCAAGGGGCCCAGAGCCGCAAACGTCAAGGTCGTGGAATAACGGAACCTGCCCGACTCGGGCCATTGACGTATCCCGGCGGTCGCACCCTGCCTTGCCGGCGTGGGCGCTACGCTTGGGCTGCGCGCCACGAGGCCATCTCCGTTCTTGCGCGGCGGCTGTGGGGCGTTCGCGCCACGTCTGCCGCCAACCCCCATGGACTTGCGGGCTACAAAGCGGGAGGCGCGTGTGGCACAGCGGCCCTCCGCTGTGTCTGGACGACCGCGCAGCCGAGGGCGGCTGGGCCACAAATGACTCAGCCAACTCGTCAGAACAAGCGCGGCGGAGCGCTAATTCGCCTCGAGGTCGTCGAGCACGACGGCAAAGCGATTCACCGCGTCGGGCGTGAGAAGAAACACCGCGGTCGTTCCGTCGACCGTAGCATAATTCCCCTTGCGGGGGTCTTGCTCGCAGACACGCTTGGAGACACTCAGCGTACGCGTGGTCCCATCGTCCAACGAAACACGGACCTCGTGAAACGCGGGAGATAGATCGAAGTCGGCCATGCTCTTGGCATCATAGGCTACGTAACGCTTCGTTTGCAGATCCTTGATCTGAAGGAGCAGGTTGTCGACCTTCTTGGGATCGAGCGGGAGGTCGGGCTCAGGGCTATAGACCCACCGCTCCTCTCGTTTCTCGAAGACATGCGTCTCCTCACCCCGACGGATCGAGAATCGCACCACATCGCCCTCATCAAACGACAAAACCTCGTCGGTGCGGTACTCCTCGAACAAGCGACCGTAAAAGCCCAGACTCAACTCGTAGATCGCGGGTCGATCAGAGCGCTTGGCGTAAACCTTCCCGTCGTGTTTCGTGACCGCGAGGGTGATCGTCCGGGCGGGAGGCTGGACCTCCACGGGTTTCACCTCCTTGGGCTCACCCTTGGGCTCATCCTTGGGCTCACCCTTGGGCTCATCCTTGGGCTCACCCTTGGACTCACCCTTGGGCTCATCCTTCGCCTCGTGATCGCTGTCGATCGGTTTCTCGATCTTGTACTCGATCGGCGGTTTATGGGTTATGGCGATCGTGACGGCCGGCGCATGGAGGCCGTAGGCTGTCAGCTCCGCCTCGTCGGCGACGATTTCGCCCGCCCGCAGGTCCGCCACGGCGCGAACGAGCTGTTTGATCCGCTCCTGCTCGATGGCCGCCGCAATCGGAGCGTCCATCGCCCATTCATCCGGACCTCGCGAGAAAGTGACATCGATGCGTCCGGTCCCAAACCGGTTTTCGCGGGATAAAGCAAGCTGTTCGATGCGCGTGGAAACCAGATCAATGACCGTGCGATCCCGGTAGGCCCGCGGCCCGCGCAACAGCGCTTTGACGTCGGCGACGCGCACCTTGCCGATGGATCGAGCCTCGTTGCGACGTACATAAACCATTCGCTTGATCTTCGCATCGGTGTACCCGCCAACCGCAATGCGTTCCACCTCTTCGACGCCGGGGACACTTAAGCGTACCTCCGCCTGCGGTTGGTCCAAGCCAAACGACGACGGCTCACCGTCCTCATGCTCGACGAACACAACGGCTGTCAGTTTCGCAACGGCATTGAGCAGCTCCGTTACGGCGGACTCTTCCGCACGACTCTTATCCTCCGCGAACGTCCACCGCGCCCCCGACTTGACGAGCGTCGCCTTGCCCTGTGCCGTGGTCAGCGCGATACGTGTTGCGCTGCGGACATCGACCGACGTGATGCCCATCTCGCGCCACTCGGTCATGGCGGGCTTGAACCTGTCCGCCGTCGACTTCATGAGCGTGCCCGTCACCGTTTCGTCACCAAGCCGCAAATAGACCTTCGTCTCCTCGCCAATCGGGGAACGATCCGAGAGATGCAGCACGTAGGTTGTGATCTCGGTTTTCGTCGTCGTCTTGGAATCGCCCTCTTGGGCGTCGTCATTCTCTTGGGCGTCTTCACTCTCTTTGGCCTCGGCGTCGGGCTCTACTTCCTCCTCGACCTCCTCCTCCACTTCGATCTCCTCCTCCACCGTCACGCGGACAGTCAGCACGGCGGGCTCGAGGCCGTACATCGCCAGACGTTGGTTCCGAAGATCCTGCCAACTCGTGACGCGAAGGCTCGAAAGTGTCGCTACCAGTTGATCGATCTTCGCCGTGGCCTTGGCGGTCACGGGCGACTCCATCATCCAGCCCGCATCCCGCCGCGCGAAGATGAAGGTAACGGGCTTGTCGCCATCGGATCGATCGATGATCTCGATACGCGTCGCATCGCTCGGCTCGAACCGCCAGGCTTGCCGGTCGCGATAGTCGAGCGCTTTGGATTTGACGAGGTTCTTGAGGTTGGCGTTACCCACGCAGATCTCGTCGCTTCCGACCAGACGAACGTAGGTGGAAGTCGTGGAAGCTGCCTTGCCGATCTCGATCGAGGCGGTCTTGCCGTCCGCATCCGTCAGCGTGACCGTCGCCTCGGGCGGATCCAGTCCAGCCTCCCCAGCCGTGACGCCACCGAATTCACCCGGCTTATAGCTAATGTCATACATCAGCCCGTTAAACTGCGACGCGAAGCGCTGCACCTCCCAGGACATGACCTTGATGTCCAGGGGCGAGGTCATGCGCCAATCCGCCCGTGCGTCCGCCGCATCCGAAGTGTCCTTCTGGAACACCCAGGTTTCGTCTTTCTTCGTCTCGCATACGATCTTGACGACGTCGCCCAACTTGTCCTTGAGGAATTCCCGCGACACCGGGGATTGGCCATACGGGCGTGATCCTTCGACCGACTCCTCGACCGCACCCAGCCTCGCCTGCGTGATGAAGTAGAAAGCGCCCAAACTCAGAAGGACCACCGCCAGATAGAGTGTTGTTTTGAAGCTCATGGCGCGTTACCTGCGTCGTACCCACCAAACCGTCACACCGCCGAAAAGGGCGAGTGCGGGCCAGATCACGATGGTCAAAGCCCGCACCATCTTGATCGTCGACGGGCTGTCAACTTTCAGAATGGCCAGTTCAACCGGGCTACCGATATTGAGAAACTGTGTGTTGTCGTTGAGCCAATGGAGCGTATTGACCAGCAACGTCACGTTGCCGGGGTTCCGCAGCCGGAGCTGAAAACCGGTGGAGGACATCGCCAGTTCGCGAGCGAACGCCACGGTGTCTTCGGCAAACGCGCGCGAGCTGACGACAACGGTTTTCGCTTCACCCTTCGTGGCGGCTACGGCCAGCGTGTAAGGCCCCTCGAGGTCGCCGTCATCGCGCGTCAGGTAGTTCTGCTCCGCGATCTGCTTCTCATACGTCTGGATGTTACGCACGCCCCAGGCGCCTTCCCGTTTTGCCTTCGTCATAAGAAGGAAATGTTCGACGCCTTTTGGCGGTGTGTCATTAAGATTGAGGGGCGCACACCAGGGAAGGGACCATCGCATCTGAGGCCCGCTGACGATATCGTGATCGGTCACGTCCAGATCCTGCATTGCATAGAAGTCGCGCCGCGTGATGTGGAACCTGCCCGGAGCGATGCTGCCGAATTGCGTGAGCAGAGCGGACGTATCGACCTCGATACCCCACGTATCCTTGAGATACGTGCCATACTCGTAGGTCGACGGGATGGGTCCAAACGGTCCCGGAGCCCATCCGGCGATGAACAGCGCGCGCCCGGAATCTCCAAGAGCGCTGAGCAACTTCTCCTTGTGGCGGTCCGTGAACGGCGGATCCTGGCTCGGGCGCCCCATCGGATCACGCGACGGTGCCGTCGGCTTTAGAACGATGAAGATGGTCCGCGTGGGCGCGGGATCCAACTCCGGCGGCGTGTCGCTTGTCTTGAGATCCCACTCGGCGACGACGAAGTTGGCATCCTCCAACTGCTGCTTGAGAGCCACGTAGGCCCCCTGGGGCTGCCCGGGCATGAAGCTTGCCCTCAGCAGCGGATCGCCGGCGTAGCGAACGAAAATGACGGCTGTCTGTTCCTTGTGCGCCGCCCGCAAGATCGCAGAGGTTACCTTCTCCTCACCTTTGAACGCCCGGTTCCAGAAAGTCACCTGCGGTCCGCCGGCGCTGGGGTCGAGGGGAGGCCAAACCGAGGAAAAATCCACCACCCGCACATCCTCGTCCGTCTCGACGACGATGGCATTACTGGTAGGGACAATCTGCCTCAGCAAGTTGTCCGCCTCGAGCGGATCGAGCGCTTGGAGCTTCGTCTGTTCGGCGTCAATGGCTGCGATGACCTCCGCACAGCGCGACTCACACCCACTGAAATACTCGGCTGTGGCTGCGGGAAGGTTCGGGTTTCGCGCGATCTCGCCCGCACCGAAGGCGGCGATGTTTTCGAGCGACTCCATAAGACCGCGATAGAGCGTCTTGACCTCGTTGATGGCCAGGGCATATTGCGGGTCGGCGGGCAAGAT
Organism: Planctomycetota bacterium; assembly: GCA_022563055.1. The sequence goes on along the minus strand of JADFOB010000043.1, from coordinate 3,417 downwards.
CCGTGTATCGACAGCCCCACGCGTCGCGTCGAGCTCATCCGTCCACTGCGTCAGGAACATCTCGACGCGTTGGATCGACTGCTGCACGGCGTTGTCGCCCATGCCGCCGCCGAGCCCGCGAATCCCCTCGAGCTCACCTTGCAGGAGCGCCCGCATCCGTGCGTCGAGACCATCTTCGGGGCGCGTGTACGCCTCAATCCGCTCCTTGTACTGCTGGATGCTTCCGGAGAAGACCGGTTTCTCTCGAAGCCTGGAAACCAGCTTCTTGAATGCCTCGTGATCTTTGAGCGGGTTGATCCACTGCGCCGAGACCTTGCCACGATTCGTCGCCGCGTAGAGGCCGATCAGATCGTCCACCGCACGGCGGTACCGCGGCTGATCCTCCGTCTCCCGATCGGTCTCGAAGTAGAGCGACGTCAGCGTCACGTTGGTGGTAAGGGCGTGAAGCAGATTCTCGGTGCCCTCGCCAAGACTGTTGACGCCGGATCGCGTCATGTCCCAGCGTTTTGGAATCTGATACGCGAGGAGCTGAAGCACGACCACGATGCCGATCACGAGCGCGGTGCCGACCAGGACGTTGGTGCCCAGCACCATGCGGCGGCCGCCCGCGCCCTGCGAACCCGGATGGCCGACCTCGGTCTCTGCTGACTTGGGCGTCTCTACTGCCATCGCCGCATCTCCAACCGCTTGACCGTCAGAAACAGGAACAAACCCGTCATGGTCCCGAAGAAGACCAGGTGGTTAAGGTCCACCATGCCACGCACGAAATCATGGAAGTGAGCCCGGATGGAAAGCTGCTGGAGCAGGACACGCACCCAACCCTCGGTCTGTTGGGCGAGCGGACCAAATGCGAACGTCATAAACGCCAGTGCCACGACCGTCGCCAGGACGGCTACGACCTGATGTTTGGTGCAGGTGCTGAAGAAGAGACCGACCGAGACGTACAAGGCACCGAGCAACAGCAGGCCCAGATAGTTGCAGACCAACAGCCCGAAATCGAGATTCCCGTACAAGGCTAAAAGGAGGGGATAGAGCAGCAGCGTCGCAATCAAGACGATGAAGAACACGAACGCGCCGACAAACTTCCCCAGGACAACCTCAAGCTCGGTAATCGGAACGGTCATGAGCGTTTCGATGGTGCCGCTGCGCAGCTCGTCGCTCATAAGCCGCATCGTCAGCATCGGAAGCACCAGCGCGAGGATCAGGATGATCCAGAAATCGAACAGGTTCCGCATGGACGCCTCGGCGCCCACCTGAAACGTCCCCAACCCGAACACCAGGCCGGCGGTGAAGAGGAAGATCGCACCGACCACGTAGGCGATCGGTGACAGAAAGTAGGCACCGAGTTCGCGCCGTGCCATGGTTGTCACGTTGTCCACAAGCACCTCCCGCCGTCATCATCCTTGTAGCCGTTGCGAAGCATGGGTCCAACCTGCCTATCACAAACCGCAGAGAACGCGGAGAACGCAGAGATTTGTCTTGAAAAAACTCATGTTAGAATCTCCACCTTCGTCCTCTTGGCACACTGTATTCCATCGAATGCTCATTGACTCGCATCCCTTTCATCTCTTTCCACCTCCGCGACCTCTGCGTGCTCTGCGGTGCATGATCCGGGCTAGACGCTGGACCCCCGTTGTTCAGAAGTCACCTTGTGGAAGAAGTCCTCGAGCGTTGCGCCTTCGACGCGGATCTCCCGCAATGACCAGTCCTTTGACTTGGTCAGGTTGAACAGTTCTTCCCGGATGTCCCGCTCCGGTTGGAAGGAGATGGCCAGGCGAACCCAGCCGTCGTTCGACGTCGTCTCCACTTTCTGTACGCCCGCCACCGATTCGACCGCCTTTAGTACATCAGCCTGCGGTCCGCGCATTTCCGCGATGACCCGCGCTTGACCGCTGAACTGGTCACGGAGTTCCTTGGGCGAACCGCTCGCGACGATCCGACCTTGCGAGACGATGATGATGCGGGAACAGAGCTGCTCGACCTCGTGCAAAATGTGCGAGCTTAGAAGAACCGTGTGCCGCTCACCCAGCTCCCGGATCAGGCTGCGCGTTTCGCGGATCTGGTTGGGATCCAGCCCGATGGTCGGCTCATCGAGGATCAAGACATCCGGATCGTGCATGATCGCATCGGCCAGACCAACCCGCTGCCTCATGCCCTTGGAGAGATGCCCGATGGGACGGTCAATAAACCCGCCCAGCCAACACCGCTCGGTGACGCGCCGAATCGCATCGACGCGCTCGGCACGGGACATTCCGCGCAGCTTGCCGCGAAAAACCAGATACTCCCGCGCACGCATCTCCGGATAGAGCGGCGTGTTCTCCGGCAAGTATCCGATCCGGCGGCGGGCCTCCAGCGACTCCTTGAAGACGTCGAACCCGGCCACGCTCGCCGTCCCGCTCGTGGCAGGATGGAAGCACGTCAGGATCTTCATGGTCGTGCTCTTGCCCGCCCCGTTGGGGCCAAGGAAGCCCACAACACCGCCACGCTCCACGTGGAACGTGATGTTGTCGACCGCCAGAACCGGGCCGTAACGTTTCGTGAGGTTGTTCACACGAATCATGATCTTCCGCCCAAAACCAGTCCGCCTGTATACGCCTTGCAGGATGCGGAGGTTCGCGCCGCCGGGAATGATGTCACAGCGGCAGCGAAACGAAGGAAGCTAACACGCGGGTTCAACGCCTGTCAAGCCGCCAAAGGATTCGGGCAATACGCCGTGTCCGTCACACTTCCGGTGGCATGCGTTCGCCGAATCAGAGCCGCAGGCGCCAGCCTGCGGATCTCCTGCGTCTACATGCCACCGGGCTTGCGCCCGGTGCTCTGAAGACAACCCAACACCGTTTCCGTCACGGACCCCAATACGCCTCGACGACAAGTTACGACAAGAACCGCCCATTCACAGCGTCGAGGCGAGGAAGGTTTGCTCGATCCGATCGCAGACCACGTGGTAGGCTAGCTGGTGGACCTCCTGAACGCGATCGCTCCCGGTGTGGTCCACCCGGAAGCACAATTCGCAAAGACCTTCGAGCGCGACACCGGAGCGTCCGGTGAACCCGATCGTCAGCGCCCCGATCGCCCGAGCCCGCTTCATCGCCCGGATCACGTTGGGCGACGCGCCCGAAACACTTAGTGCCCAAACGGTATCACGCTGCGTCACCAGCGCTTCCACCTGGCGCTCGAAGCAATGCTCGGACCCGATGTCATTGGCAATCGCCGTCAGAACGGATGTGTCGGTCGTCAAGGCGATCGCCGGCAGGGCTTTTCGATCGTGCTTGAACCGACCGATCAACTCGGCTGCGATGTGCTGGGCGTCGGCGGCGCTCCCACCATTGCCAAGCAAATACAGCTTCCCGCCCTGATTGAAGCACGTAATGATCCGATCGGCGACTTCGCGGAGCAGGTCCAACTGCGTGTTCGCAG
>JADFOB010000304.1 GCA_022563055.1 Planctomycetota bacterium | reverse complement strand
TATCCGCCAGACTGTCTGGGAACTCGCGATATCGCATCCCTCGGCCCCGAGCAGCGATCGTATCACCGTGAGTATCGGTGTAGCGAGTCACGAAAGGGGTACTCTGGAGCGTGCCATTCTGCGGGCGGATCGAGCGCTCTATCGAGCCAAGGACGCTGGAAGAAACCGGGTATTCGCCACCGAGGCTCCCGGCACAATCGGTGACATCCCAGCGGACCATCCTACGGAGCAAACGCGACACACGCGGGACGATCCCGTGCATGTACTTGTGGCGGATGACAACCCAACCAATCGACTCATCTATAAGCGCACGCTGGAACGCGAGGGATACGACGTTCGAGAAGCCGCCGACGGCGCCGCCGCACTCGCCGCTATCGCCGAATCACCGCCCGACGTGATCATCATGGATGTCATGATGCCCCGCGTGGACGGGCTTGAGTGTACACGCCGCCTGAAGGCGGACCCCGCCACCCGCGACATCCCCGTGATCGTCGTCAGCGCGAAGGCTCAGGAAGAAGACATCCTCGCGGGGCTTGAAGCCGGTGCCAACGAGTACCTGACAAAGCCGGTCCGTGCCGCTGAGCTGGCCCTACGTGTCGGTTCCATGGCCACGTACAATCGAAATAGGGTCGAACTGCTGAACCAATATACAGAGATCACCCGCAGCAACGAGGTGCGGGGCGAACAGGCGCGAGCCCTTAGCACGCTGCTCACGCTTTCGCGCGGTTTGGCGACGGCCACATCTTGCGCGTCGGTATTTAGGCAGATCATCACCGCCACGGCCGAACTCACCGGATGTCGCCGCATTTCCATCATGCTGCCGGACAAGACAGGAGAGTACCTGACCATTGTGGACAGCGTGGGCATGGCTTCGAGCATCGCGGATTCGGTGCGCGTGCCGATCGGCAGTGCCATCTCGGGAAAGGTATTCGCCACCGGGCGGGCCGTGGTGGCCAACACACCGGACGAGGACTCGTCTTCCGAGAACCATTACGACTCGGAGTTCTTTGTCAGCACACCGCTTGCCTCGAAGGCGTTGACGGCCACCGAGCGATCGGTGGGTGTGCTCAACATCACGGATCGTCTGGAGGGCAGGGCTTTTTGCGAAGACGAGTTGGAGTACCTCGACGTGCTGTGTAACCTCGCCGGCGCAGCGATCAACAGTCTGCGGAGTGCTGAAGCTCGCGATGCCGCTCTTGACTCCATCGTCATCGCCTTGGCCACGTTGGCCGAGCACCGAGACACGGATACCGGCCTGCACTTGGACCGAGTGACGCGCTTCGTACTCCTTCTGGCGAACGATTTGCGGCAAGCGGAATCGTTTGGCAACGTGATCGACGACGCCTATCTGGACGATCTCAAACGAGCCATACCTTTACACGACATCGGCAAGGTGGCCATCCCAGACGCCATCCTGCTCAAACCGGGAAAACTGACCGTCGAGGAAATGGACACCATCAAGCGACATCCGGAGTACGGCGTCAAAACCATCCGACCGATTATGGAACGTGCTCCAGATGCCCGATTCCTCAAGATGGCCGAACTGATCGCCCTTTCGCATCACGAATGGTACGACGGCTCCGGCTACCCCCGCGAACTCGTCGGCGAAGACATACCTCTCGCGGCACGCATAGCGGCCGTTGCGGATGTGTACGATGCCCTGACCACGCGCCGCAGCTACAAAGAGGCCTTCCCTCATGAGAAGGCCCTCAGGATGATCCGAGAGGAATCCGGCACCCACTTCGACCCGCTGGTCGTCGAAGCCTTTCTCCGGTGCGAGAGGGAGTTCGCCCAACTCGCCGAAGAGCTGCGCGACGAGCTGAACTCACGCGAGGATACTCACAGCTACCAGTCGTGAGCGATCCGGCGGTCAATCGCTGGGGTTTCAAGCGTCCGATGACACACATCTCGATAGGCGTCGCGACCCATTTGCACGGCAGATGACCGCCCGATTACGTTTCGGCGGAAAGACGCCGGGCGGAGGCAGCCTTTCGAACCGCGTGATGCCTTCGGTCACGTCCGGCAGGTACTCCCCGGGTCCATCCATGGCGTTTCTCCTGCGAGAACCTCCTGTTCTCGCAGGCTTCATC
>JADFOB010000042.1 GCA_022563055.1 Planctomycetota bacterium | reverse complement strand
ACGGGGGAATGAGCACTACGTCCGCCACGGGGGGCGGACGCTACACGGCACGAGAATCCCGGCGAGGTCGCGCGATCCGGTTTGATTCCGATCAGAAGTACGCGGAGGAATGGCTGTTCTATCTCAAAGTCGCCAGGAGCTGCCGCGCGGGGTTCGTCGATGAACCTTTGAGCATCCATCATTTCGTCGACGGAAGCCTCGCCCGGACGGACCGCCATCGCAACGTACTTCGCTACCGCGATCTCCTCCATGTAATCCAGCGAACCTTTGATGATCTGAGTCGCCCCCAGCGCGCCATCCTCCGCGACCACCTCGCACGGACCTATCGACAATTGGGTTACGACGCTCAGCGAAGCGGCCGGAATCGCGACGCGCTGGTTTACTTCGCTCGCGCCTGCACCTACGGTTTTGACATCGCCACTCTGCGACAAGTAGCCCGTGCGATGGGGCGTTGGGTGCTCAGTCGAAACGCTAGGGCCGGCGATTTCCGTCCGAGTGCCCGGTCAGCTTGAGCGCTTGCGCTCGCGGCTCGGAAAAGCGGCGCCCAATTGCGCACAGTGGCTTAGAGGCTGGCGTTGGTGCGATGAACCTCGGCGATCTGGTAGAAGCAACTCATGATCGTTGGGACGAGCAACGCGAAGGGGACGGCGAACTCACGATGTGACATCATAGCGCCGTAGAGGGACGGCGAACTCATCACGAAAACAGTCAGGCCCGAGATGAGCAAGATCGCACCCAGAAAGGAGGTCACGGCGATTACGACCAATTGCCGGTTGATGAACGCAAGAGCCGCACACCCCAGCGCAGCCAGTCCGAACAGAATCCACAACACCGATCCGTGCAACCCCATACTGCTCAGAAGCTGCACCACGGTCGCACCGCCCACGACCGCACCCAGGATGGCCAAAGAGAAGTTGACCGGCCAATAACTCAACGCCGCGAGTGCCACGCCGCAGCCAACGGCGTACCGCAATTGGTTCGGTCCGGGACCGGCCAGCGCCGCTCCGATCGCCAGCCCACCCAGTCCAAACGCTATAACGACGCACACTCGCCACATCCGCCATCCAAACAGCATCAGGGCTGCACCGCCGATGAGGAGCGGGAGACCGACGATCATGTTGGAGGACTTCAGGAAAGCGAGCCAATCATTTAGGGAAGTAATCATCGCATGTCCCCAAACCGTAAGGTTCACCCGAGCCGCGGGCTTGAGCCCGCGCGAAGCCCCGTGCGGGCTCAAGCCCACAGATCGCTGCTGCCGCCCGGCTGCGCAATCCACCCAAAAGCGTCAGAAGTAACCTACGATATCGCCCCGAACAGGGCTCACGACTTGGCGGGTGTGGGCTTCTTTTCCTGCCGAGCCTTTCGCGTCAGCATGGTTTGGAGCACGCAGGACGTTACCAGGAACGCACCTACCGCGATGCCGCCGATTCCTGGATGATCCACGAACGCCTTATAAGAGCCGGGGAAGATGGTCGTAAACAGGGTTCCCACACCGCCGGCTACGAGGAAGGTTCCGATAAGAGAGGTCGAGAGGATGAGCGCCCACCGGACTGCAACGATACCCAGGAACAGGCCGATAACCATGGCAGCCGTCCCGAGCGCCTCAGCGCGCGGTCCAATTCCGGCGTCCTGTCCCGTCACAAAAACCCAGAAGTCCCGACTCCAGGCCCCCATGGGCCGGTTTCGGTAGGCATCCTGCTCCGCGGGCGTGGGAAGGTCGAAACCGGCAGCACCTCCAGCGGTCTCCAGCGCGACCAACTGCGTCTGTTCGAAGGCCTCGACATGCGGCAGTAAGTTGTGATAGCCGAACGTTCCCAGCGCCAGCGTCGAAAGGACCAGCGCAACGGCTGCGCCGACCCACACCCGAAACGTCATGTGCCCGATCGCGCCGATCATCCCGGCGCCGACCACTATGCAGACCGGCAATGGGAAGCCTGACACCGCAGAGAACCGATGTCCCACGCCCGCGCCAAAGGCGATGAACGCCGCCGTGAATCCCCACCGGGCCAGCTTCGCGCCCAGAACGCTGATCGCAATACCGACAACCAGACAGATGATCGCGGCGGGGACTGCGTTCGCCAGAGTTTCGGCGGACAGGTGCTGCGACACGAAGAGTTGAACCTGTTCGAATTTTTCTTCAAATCCCGACATGGCTACATCCGTTCTATGAGACCCTTGGATTCTACTACCTATTCGGGCGTCGTCGTGTAATATTCCGTCGGTTCTCCCAAACGCGAGGCTGCTGGGCCACCCATGAAAACCACCTTTTCAGCGGCCGGCGCTACCCCGGCACCGTGAAACGGTCCGGGCGCGTCGAGATGTCAATCACTGCATGGTCCGCGTCGACACGTCCGGTGCGTCGATAATTGGCGTCCAGAATGGCGAGTTTCTGCTCGACCGTGTTCTCCTCCAACTCGTGCCCCGGTGCGGAACCCCAGCGGATGCGCCCGCCCGCCCGATCGGTCGCCAGTTCGATGTGCGTACGCGCACGATCGACACGACCGACGAAGTTATCGACGAGCACCGCGGTGATCTGGCTTGCGAACGGTTTGCGCGCCACGGCGCCGATAATACCGAGACCGGCCTGCAAATCCTCCCCGAACCACGGCTTGCCGGGATCCGGCGCGGCCCCGGAAACGCCTTGAATAAGCGGCCAGGAGGGATCGTAACGGTAGACACCCGGCAGGCGGATCCCATCGCCGTCGACCAAGAAAAACTCCATCCCCGACCGGGTCAGCGCGAAGGGGCGACGGTAGCGGCAGTTGACCTCGAAGCGTCCGTTGGCGAGACGACGAACGTAATTCACCTCGGCGACCCAGCCTACCTGCGACAGTCGCCCGGCCATGTCACGACAAAGGCGATCGTCGGTCCAGTCGCGCTCGATCAGGTCGGACAGCGCGCTTTGAAGATCGTGCTGCATGAGTTCGGCTAGGTCCGGCGGAAGGTTCGTAAAGGAAACCGTCGGCGTCACGCCCCTGGCCAACGTCTGTTTCACGTGGGCGTCCAGCCCGAACAGTCCCAGCAGAGCTGCGGCTGCGATACAAACCACGAAGGCCAGCCCACCGCCGACGCGCACAACGCGGACGACCCGCTCCCAGTTAATCGGCGGACGCGATGCTACCTGCCGCCTGCCCACCCTTCGTAACTTTCTCTTGGCTTTCCTTGCCATAGCTAAATCCGCCGGACGTTGGAGACCGCGTCGCCTAGTCCGTTCGGGACGCGGTGTGCCACTGCTCTTGAGCAATGCCGGATTGTACTGAGCGGATCGCACAAAGAGCACTGCTCAAGAGCAGTGGCACGCACCCCGGTCTACTGGCAACCTGTCGAAACACCGCTGTTGGAGTACTATCGTCCCGAGGCGTCCATCAGCGACAGTTGGACAATCCGTTGGCACAACTGCTCGAAGCTCAGTCCGACGCGAGCTGCTGACTTGGGTACGAGCGAATGACTCGTGAAGCCTGGAATCGTGTTCACTTCGAGCACGTAGGGCTCGAGGCTTTCGCCGTCCACCATGAAATCCACCCGAGAAAACGCACGGCATCCCAGCGCGCGATGGGCTGCCAGACTCAGCGACTGCACGCGTTCAAGCAACGAGGCGGGAAGGTCCAGATCGAAAAGATACTGCGTGTCATCGTCGAGGTACTTGGCCTGGTAGTCGTAGAACTCCCGCTTGGTGCGAATCTCGCAGACGGGCAGGGCTTCATCGCCGAGGACGCCGACCGTCAACTCGGGGCCGACGATGCAGCGTTCGACGAGGGCTTCGCCGTAGCGCTCGACCACCGAGGCGATCCGTGCACCAAGGGCATCGTCGCTACGGACGATGAACGTATCCACGCTACTACCGGATGAAACCGGTTTGACCACCAACGGAACCTTCAGCCGCGTAAGCGCATCACCCAAGCCGGCTCGATCCACGACCTCGAACGCAGGTGTTGGAATCCCGGTGCTTTGGAAGCATCGTTTGGCAGCCACCTTATTCATGGCCAAGCCTGAAGCAGCCGCACCCGATCCGGCGTAGGGTAAGCCGCGGGCGTCCAATTCCGCCTGGATCGTACCATCTTCGCCGAACGCCCCGTGTAGGGCGATGAAGACGAAGTCGGCCGGTTGCTCGAGCGCTGAAAGATCTTCCGGGCCGATGTCGCTGAGCGTGACGCGGTGACCGAGCCGCTTTAGCGCCTCGAAGACCGCGCGCCCGCTGTTGAGGCTCACCTCACGCTCGGCGCCGGGTCCACCAGCGAGCACGGTGATGTCGAGTGTGTCGATCGGTTTTTGGTTCGATCGGTCCCCAACCGGTACCGCCTGTGCAATCGTCATGAATCCGCCTCCTTGCCATCCGCTATCCGGGAGTTCACCCTACCAGACGTCCACTTCGAGTTCGAGCGTCGTGCCGAATGCGCTGAGCACGCGGCGGCGGACCGTGTCGATCAAGCCCAGAACATCACAAGCCAAAGCGTCCCGGTCGGTCACGAAGAAGTTCGCGTGTCTAAAAGAGACCTGTGCGCCACCACAGGCAAGCCCCTTTAAGCCCGCTCGATCGATCAACGCACCCGCTGACTCGCCTTGGGGATTCTTGAAGATGCACCCGGCACTGGAAGCCTCCATGGGCTGGGTCTTTTCCTTGTATGCGAAGTGCTCTGCATACCGTGCCAGCGTTTTCGCAGGATCGTCCGAATGAACATCGAGGCGGACGCAGAGCACGATTCGATCGTCGATCGCACTGCGGCGGTATCCGAAACCAAGGCGGTCGCGCGACCACGTCTCGATGGAGCCGTCGTCGTCCATGACGCGAACGTCCCGAATCACCTGGCTGATTTCCCCAAACCGACCACCGGCGTTCATTCGCACCGCACCACCCAGCGTCGCGGGAATGCCGGCCAGGCATTCCATTCCGGACAACCCTTCCCGGCTAAACCGACGCACCAACGGCATGAGGTCCACCCCGGCCCCAACCTCGGGCATCCCATCGCCCATGGCAATGCGCCGAAAGGCAGGCTTATCCAGGCGAATGACCACGCCGTCGAAGCCGTCGTCTCGCACGAGGACGTTGGCGCCCGCGCCGAGCACCTTCACGGGGACGCCCTCCTGCTTGGCAAGCGGCAGGAAGGCTGCCAGGTCGGCGGCGTCGGTCGGGCGAAAAAGATAGCGCGCACGCCCGCCGAGCCGGAACCACGTCATGGAACCCAGAGGGACATCCGGAACGATCCGGTCAACAAATCCGCGCAACCAACTCATCGGCTACCTTCCACACATCACCCGCGCCCATCGTTACGACCAGATCCCCCGCGAGCACATTGCGCGCAACGTGATCCGCGGCGGCTGCCAGTGTCGACAGGTACGTGGCCCGCCCACCGTTGCGGCATATTCGTGAAACGAGTTCCTCCGCACCCGCCGCCGCCGCCGCTCCGGGTTCCCGCGCGGCATAGATGTCGGAGATGATGACCTCGTCCGCCTCGCCGAGCGACTGAGCAAACTCCTGCATGAACCGGCAAGTGCGGGCATACTGATGGGGTTGAAAGACAACCCAAGTTCGCTTCGGTTTGTACCGGCACCGGGCGGCCTCAATCGTCAGACGGACAGCCGTCGGGTGGTGCGCGTAGTCGTCAACCACCGTCACACCGCGCCCTTCACCGCGCCAACTCATGCGGCGTTCGATCCCCGAAAAGGTCGTCAACCCCAGCGCCAGGACGTCCGAGTCGATACCGGCATGGTGCGCCAGCGCAATCGCCGCCAGCGCATTGGCTATGTTGTATCGACCGGGGATCGCAAGCCGCGTCGACATCAGAACCGAATCGCCAAGCACCACGTCGAAACTGTAGCGCCCACGATCGTGTTTCACGTTGACGGCCCGCCAATCCGCAACCTCGCAAAAACCGAATGTCTCGACCCGCGCCGCCGCGGATTCGGCTACACGAACGCTCCAACGGTCATCCGCGTTGCAGACCACCAGCCCGCCTGGCTCCACGTGCGAAGCAAACTGCGCAAACGCCTCGACGATCTCGTCGAAGCTCCCATAGCAGTCCAGGTGGTCGGCCTCGACATTAAGGATTGCGGCGCTACGCGGTTGAAGATGCAAAAACGAGCGGTCGAACTCGCACGACTCGACAATCAGGTGCGGACCGGAACCGACAGCGCTGCCGCCGCCGAGCTGTCGAGACGAGGCACCGAAAATAAACGATGGATCCAGCCCGCCCTCTCGAAAGAGATGAGCGCACATCGCGGTCGTGGTGCTCTTGCCATGCGTACCCGCGACGGCTACGCCTGTGCGGTGCTTCATCAGTACACCAAGCAACTCGGCGTACTTGAGGACTGAAATCTCCCGTCGTCTGGTGACCACCAGTTCCGGATTTGACTCGGGAATGGCTGCGCTGACGACCACCAGCGCCGTCTTTGGATGAAGCTGTGCGGCGCGATGCCCGATCGACACCTTCGCACCCGCCTCGACCAGCGTGCCCACGCCGTCAAACCCCTCGGCGTCCGACCCGGACACGACCGCGCCGAGTTTGAGCAACATGGCGGCTGCTCCGCTCATTCCGGCACCGCCGATACCAATCATGTGCACGCGCAGACCGCTGAAATCATGGGTTGGCGTGGGCAGGTCCATGGAAGCTCCTTCCGCGCCGAAGGATCGATGACGCGCCACAGTAGTCATCGGGTCGCTCGACATGATCCCTCCAAGGTTTCACCTCGCGTTGCTGCTTGCGGTGAGGTGGATAAACCGGCAATATCAAGCAGTTCTTCGGCAATCCGCGTCGCAGCATGGCCACGCCCGATCCGCCGGGTAGCCGCAGCCATCGCATCGCGTTTCGCGTCGTCCATCAGCAATGGTTCCAACGCCTCCCGAAGTGCCGGCGCGTTGATCGTCGGGTCGATGGCATCATGCACGATTCGCGCCGCCATTCCGTCGCCCGCGGACACGAGGCACCGGGCGTTGGCCAACTGATGCATGTCTTTGTGGTACGGATAGGGCAGCAGGATGGCTGCTCGACCCACCGCCGTGATCTCCGCGAGCGTCGACGCACCTGCGCGCGAGACGACCAGATCGGCGGCTCCCAGTGCGTCGGCCATCGAATCGGTAAAGGGAAGCACCTTCGCTCGCACGTCGCTACCACGATAGGCGGCTTGAACCTGCTCGAAATCAGCATCGCCCGTCAAGTGAAGAACCTGCCAGCCTTCCAACCGCGCCAGAAACGGCAGGTTGGCGATGACGGCCTGGTTAATGGTGCGCGCACCCTGTGACGCCCCGGTGATTAGCAGCGTCTTGCGCGCAGGGTCCAAGCCGAAGCGCTCGATTCCGTCCTCGCGGCAGACCCGGTTGAACACACGCCGGACCGGACAGCCAAGAACTCGAACCGAGGTGCCTCGCGGGAAGTGGTTTTCCGCCTGCGCCCACTGCACGAAAACAGCATCCACATGTTTGGCCAACCGACGATTCGCCCGGCCGGGAAGGGCATCCGGGTTCAACAGTGCCGTGGGAATGCCACACCGAACCGCTTCGTATACCGCGGGGAAGGAGCCCAACCCGCCCGTCCCCACAACGATGTCCGGGCGATCATGCGCGAACCGAGCCCGACACGAAAGATGGGCTCGCCGGAAACTCATAAGCATCTGCGGCCAACGCCACGGCGCGCCTGAGACGCGCGGCAACGCCTGGGGGATCAGTTCACAATCGGTGTCGCGGAGGATCCGGTCGTCAATCGGACGCTGCGTACCGAAGAACACAATGCGGGCGCGGGGCAGACGCTCGCGCAACACACCCGCGATCGCCAGCGCCGGGTACAGGTGCCCACCGGTGCCACCACCGGCAAAGGCAATCAACGGAGTTCGATCCATTCCGTGCCAAGCAGTCATGTGGCCTCCACCTCCCGCGACGGTGCCCCGTAGCGAATCACACCGCCGTCCGCGACAACGGTTGTGCCCAACGCGGATTCCGATCCGGCCCGAGGCTTCGGCACGCGGATGCTCGCACCCGCTCTCGAAGCGATCGCAGCCAACACGCCCAGCGCCGCGCAGAACGTCAACAGCCCGCTTCCACCGGCGGAAACCAATGGCAAGGAGATCCCCGTCGTCGGCGCCACCACCGTGACCACGGCGATGTGCAACACCGCCTGCCAACCTATGACGGCTGTGATTCCAAACGCCAGCAGTCGCTCAAACGGTGTGATGGCCGCCGACATCGCTCGGAGACCGAGCCAGATAAGGGGGACAATGAGAGCAATCACCACGCAAGCACCGAGCAAA
>JADFOB010000303.1 GCA_022563055.1 Planctomycetota bacterium | reverse complement strand
AACGCGGTGCGGATGGCCTCCTCCTGCAACGGTCGCAGAGTATCAAAACCCCAGTAGGCGCGGACCTGCTCCAGGATGCGTTCAAGCGGAATGGCCAAGGACGCCGCGCGATCGCAGGATTCGGCTTGTTCTGTCCGTCCTGTATCCACGGGTAACAGCGTAATCACGCCGACGATCGGCGACAAGGCCCGTGACGTTCCCCTGGGTCCGTGACACTTCCGGCGGCACTCATCAGAGCCCCAAGCGTAAGCGCGGGGTTTCACCGATGCCGGCGTCGCGCCAGACAACCCGCTCGCTGACGCTCGGGGCTCTGATTGCGTGACGCATCCATGTTGTCGCCCGTTCCGATATCCCGACTGGCGGGCCGCCGGAAGTGTCACGGACCCGGGGTTTGGTCTGACATCGATCGACAATTCGGTACGATCCCCAAGACGATGCTTCTTGCGGCCGGATACCGCACCGGCGCAGCGTCCAAGCATGTTGGACGATCCGCCGGTAAGAAGTAAGAATGTAACGGATGCGCAGACTGATACCGGGACGATTCGAGACGCTCCGACAGACGGCTGGAACCCAGAGATGCCCAGTGCATCGCCACTCGAAAAAGTGCGGGTTCTGGGTTACGCTTGTGGGTGCCCCATCCTTTGCGTTGCAAGACCGTGCTTTGGCAGCTCGCCAACGCCCCATGCAACGCAAAGGGTGGGGGACTGACGCATTGCGCGACGCACCATCACTCATCCGTCCCCCACCCTTCGCCTACGGCGAAGGATGGGGCACCCGCCGGATCGTACCGTGCTGGTCATACCAAGAGCACTGCTCAAGAGCAGTGGCACACATCCTGCCCGGTTGGATGATCCAGCAAGACATCGGGCACGGAGCACTAGGATGAGGGTTGCCTATTTAGCCGCCGGGGCTGCGGGCATGTACTGTGGGAGTTGCCTGCGCGACCATCGCCTCGCCGCTGCTTTAATTGCTAAGGGTCGTGACGTCGTGCTGATTCCCCTCTACACCCCGCTTCGCACCGAGGAGCCCTACGTCGGCCGCCGTCGCGTGCTCTACGGCGGCATCAACGTCTACCTCCAACAGAAATCCAGCCTGTTTCGCCACACACCGCGCATCGTGGACACTCTTTTCGATTCCCCGATGCTGCTCAGGGGCGCGGGCAGCTTTGCCACCGGTACGAAACCCGGATTGTTGGGCTCTTTGACCGTCTCCGTTCTGAAGGGCGAGGACGGCTTCCAACGCAAAGAGCTCGACAAATTGCTCGATGTCCTACGCGAGATTCAGCCCGATCTGGTTCATCTGCCGAACCTGATGTTTGTCGGAATCGCTGGGGCCATCAAGCAGGCGCTTGGCGTATCGGTTCTATGCACGCTGAGCGGTGAGGACGTCTTCTTGGATCAGCTTCCCGCGCCCTACCGCGAGCAGGCGTTTGGCCTTATCCGGGACCGCAGTCGCGATGTGGACGCCTTCGTGGCGGTCACTCATTACTTCGCCGATCGTGCAGCCGACCATTTCTCGCTTCCGCCCGATCGGACGCATGTGATCCCGATGGGCATCAACGTCGACGGTTTTGATCGTAGCGGCGATGGACCGGACGGACCGTTTATCATCGGGTACCTGGCGCGGATTTGCCCCCAGAAGGGGCTGGCGCAACTCGCCGAGGCGTTCCTGCATTTGAGAAGAGAAGGTCGCGACTGCCGTCTGCACGTAGCCGGGTACTTGGAGGACCGCGCCTACCTCCACGAAGTCAGGCAGTCCATTGAACGGGCCGGTGCGACGGATCATTTTCGGTGGCGCGGTGAAGTCTCACGGAGCGAGAAAATCGAGTTCCTCCAATCGCTCCATATGTTGTCCGTCCCGGCGGTCTATCCGGAGGCAAAGGGGCTCTATCTCCTCGAGGCACTGGCTGCCGGTGTGCCCGTGGTTCAACCTCGCCGCGGATCGTTTCCGGAAATCATTCAAGCCACCAGCGGCGGGCTCCTGTATGATCCCAAGGAGAACACGGCGCTGGCTACGGCGATCGCGCGACTGATGGACGATCCCGTACTGCGCGCACGGCTCGGGCGTGATGGACAGCGCGCGGTACACAGCTC
>JADFOB010000041.1 GCA_022563055.1 Planctomycetota bacterium | reverse complement strand
TGCAAAATACCGTTACGAGACGGCATTTTCCGATCCGATACCCTTAGCCAGTAGTTTCTACTATTTCTCGCAGCGATTTCTGCTGGTTTTCGGGCGGAAGTCGTGGCCTGAGGGACTTTTTCAATCTCTTCCAGGCGCGGCAAGAGTTTGGAAAACCTTGTGCGGTGACGCCGGAAGAGTCGCCGCAGGTCGAGGATCGACGGATGTTGTTTGGGTGGATTCCATTCCGGTTGTAGCCAACCGCGTCCTTCGCCCCCGCCGACGTCCAGGCGAAACCGCATCAGACGCAGAAGTGTCATCGCTACCATCCGCACCCGGAACGTGCGCAACACCGGTTCCTTGGTCCAAGCCCGACACTCTTCCATACCCATGCGTTGCTTGTGATCCCGAAAGCCATCCTCTTGTCACAAACGCGCCGCAAACGCTTCCGCCACTTGCGCACCCGACAGATCCAGGGCTGTGGTGACCAGGAACCAGGGCTTGTCGTACCCGTCGATCTCAAACACGAAAGCATGCACCCGTTCCTCGTGCCCACTGACGAACCACTGGCGGAGTATCTGCTTGTAGTGGATCTTGCGCATCCGTCCATGGCCCCACGCTCGCCCTCGATGCCACGCCACCTTCCACTTCTCGTGATGTTGTGAGGCCGCCACGGGAGTCTCGGCGCGCCGGGACTACTTTGCCAACGGACGGTTAAGTGCCCTTATCGGTCTTCGGTTTGAGAAGCGCCTTGCCGCCGAAGTGTGGATTGTGACATGTCGTGCAGTTGTCGACGTCGCCGGTGCCGTGAGCCTCCTCGCTCAAGTCTTCGGGCTCGTCGTGGCAGTCGACACAGGTGTCCAAGACCGGTAAGCGCAACAACGATGCTTCCATGCTCCGGTGCGGTTCGTGGCAGATCAGACATTCTCCGTCCGCGACGGGTGGATGCCCGACCTCGTCGCTGAAGTAGCGTGCGTGGCAGGTGCGGCACTGATCGAGGAAATCCGCCCGAACCTGCATCCGGTTGTCGGAACTGTGGCACTCCTTGCACAGGCGTTGCACGTACGGTGGATGGGCCGAGCGAAATCGCGGGCCGGGAAGGACCAACTCGGGAGGTTCCTCGCTGGGCGGCGGGGTTGCCTCGGCCAGCGCGGGTGTTGCCTCAGCGCTGGGAACCTCGAAGAAAAAGTGTTTGAGGCGATCGCGGGCAGCCTGCGAGCATCCCAGTGCGACGATCAGAGCACACGCTATCGCCGGGGCGAGCTTACGCATGGCAGTTCTTGAGCGAACGTAATGGCAACAGGAACTCCACATCGACCGTCCGCACCATACACGCACAAAGAGCACTGCTCAAGAGCAGTGGCCCACGTCATAGCCTCCACGCAAGCCGTCAAATCACCGTCGGCGGGACACGAAGTGCCTTTGTTCACCAGCACAAGGATTATAACAACGCGCCGAGCCGTGCTGTAGGACGCCCTCAAGATTGAAGAGGCGTCAATCATTTCGGTCCGGGCGTCCGATGAGGTCCACGGTTTTGTTGTTGCGAACCTTGGGATCATCGCCTATACACAGGCGGCCATCTTTGTGATCGCCGGTTGGGTCGCGGGCGTGTTATGCGTTTGCCCTGAGGCTGCGGGTGCGACACGGCGGTTGAGTGGAAGTCATCCTGCCAGGGTGTGCGATGCGTGGCGCGGCATCTCGCCTGAGCTTGAGTATCTCCGCGGCCCTCTTCGGCATCCTGTGCGCTGCTGGAGCGAGCGGTCAACAGGCTCGCGCCGACGAAGATCGAGACGAGTCACAAACGCGGCGTCCCTACCTAAGCCTGCACCAGCTTGACGCCTACCTCGAACTCAAGGGCGACTACCACTACAACCGCGTGGACACAAAGGGTCGTCGCCGCTCCGACCCCGACAGCTCACAGACGAATCGTGAGTGGGGTTTCGAGGAGCGCATCGGATTGAAGCTGGCGGGGACTCTGCTCGATCCGGGATTCATCACCTTTAACGGCGATTTTAGCTTCGCTCTGACCCAGGACCACTTCCGCGAAGACGGCGATCGGTTCCTTGTGAGCAGGAAGGACAGCGACAGCGGGATCCTGCTTCAATACGACCTTCGCGTGAACTTCTTTCAGGGGAAAATCATCTCCGGGTCGGTCTATGGCCTGCGCCTGGACGACCGAATCAGCCGCCGTTTTCAGCCGACGCTCGACGAGCGGCGGACGGGTTTCGGTACGAGCTGGACCTTCGCGCACGAGAAGTTCCCGATGGAGCTGAGCTACGACTTCCTCGAAACGGATCGGTGGGGCAACCGTGACAAGCGAGACGACGAGGAGTTCGACGAACAGACATTCCACTACGGCGTGAGCTGGCTTATTGGTGATCATCATCGGCTCAAGTTCTCCTACGATCATACGGAAACGCAGCAGGAGTTTCAGGGGCGGCGTTTGCGGTTTGATACCACGCGCGACCTGATGATCGCGGAGCACGAGCTGGAGTTTGGTGACGAGTATCAACACACCTTACGCACGCTCGTGCACTGGCAGGAGGAGAGCGGCGATTTCGCTCGCGATCTGTTCGAGATCGGACCCCAGCTTACGCTGAGGCACAGCGACTCGTTCCAGACGTCGTACAAATACCAGTTCAATCGGGAGCGATATGCGGGTCTGGACATCGAAACGCAGCGGGTGGACTTCCAGTTTATCCATCAGGTCTACAGCAACCTAACCACCACGGTCGACGTGTTCGGCCTCTTCGAGGACATCGAGGACGACATTAACACCACGCAGTGGGGCGCGTCGGTCGACTGGCAGTACAACCGGAAGAACCGCTTTGGCCACTTCTACGCGAATTTGGCCCTGGCCTACGACACCGAACAGGTGCGCGGCGACAACGGCTTGCGGGTGATCCTCGACGAGTCGCACACCTTCCGCGATCCGGTCGCGATCACGCTTCGCAACCGGAACGTCGCGCCGGCTGCTATCGTGGTCACCGACACGAGCAACCGCCGCGTCTATCGATCCGGGGTTGACTACATCGTGTATCGCCAGGGCAATGCCATGAGGATCTCGCGCATCAGGAACGGGCGAATCGCCGACGGCGACACGATCCTGGTGGACTACCAGTACGCGACACCCGCCGATGGTCAGCTCGACACCGTCCGAGTCGACTTCAGCATCGAGCAGCGGTTCTCCAACGGGTTCACGCCCTACTACCGCTGGTCCTACCGAAATCAGGAGGATGACTCCACCTTGGGGTTCGCCCGCCGGGCAGACCTCACCGATCACCACCGCATCGGAGTTACCTACGAGAAGAAGCGTTATACGCTCGGTGCGGAGTACGAGATCTTTGACGATACGATCGAGCCCTACGATGCGTTTCATCTGAACGGACTGGTCCACTTTATTCAGGTAGCGGATCACACGATGGATGTGTCAGCCAGGTTCTCACGCCTACAGTTCGACGGCGACACCGATGACCGAAGCGTCACCCTTTTGGACGTCGAACTCGACCATCGCTGGCGATGGAGCGAATCGCTGTCGACGGTCCAGCGGATCGGGTATCGACATGAGGAGGACTCGATCGACGGCACGACGCAGGGTTGGGACGTCACCGTTGGTTTTCAAGTTGAAGTGGGCGATCTTATGGCTGAGCTGACGTTCGAGTATGATCGGCTTGATCTGCCGCACTCCGATGATGAGGACTTCGGCGTGTATTTCAGGGTGAGGCGAGAGTTTGGGAATGTTCTTGTCCGTCCATAGACCGATGCGATGGATTGCACTGACGGCGACGCTGATGGCCGGCATGGTTCCCATCGGCTGCGCTCGGCCACAGGGCGTTCTGTTTGCGCCGCTGGATCGCCCGCGCGTCTGGCCGCCACCGCCCGACGAGCCCCACATCAGATTGATTGGTGCGATCTTTGGGAGCGGTGATCTCAAGGCAGCGCGGTCGGGGCGGGAAGGGTTTCTGGCGGCCGTTCGCGGTGCCCGACCACCGATTCGGTTCTCCCGTCCGCACGCGGTGGCTGTGCGCGAGCCGGACATCCTGGCGGTGGCGGACGCCGGAAGCGGCGCCGTTCACGTGATCGATCTGGCGCGACGAACGCACCTACGCGTATCGGGTTGGGGCTCCGAGCGGTTCGCCGTTCCAATCGGCGTCGCTTGGGCTGGTGATCGCCTCTTCGTGACGGATGCCAAACGTGGAGAGGTTATCGAGCTGGACGCCTCCGGGCGGTTCCATCAGCGGTTCGGCATGGAGGAACTCCGGCGACCGGTCGGCATTGCGTACGTTTCGCAGCGTAATCAGCTTTACGTGGTGGATGGCGATGCGCATCGCGTCGTCGTTTTCTCGCTCGATGGCGCGATCGTACGGACCATCGGCGAGCCGGGTGTTCAACCGGGTTCGTTCAACTACCCGACGCACATCAGTTGCGCGGGTGATAAGCTGCTGGTCGCCGACAGTGGGAATTTCCGCGTGCAGTTGCTCGATCTTGACGGCCGGTGCCTTCGCACGATTGGCCGAAAGGGAGACGGCGCGGGTGATCTCGCGCTGCCCAAAGGCGTGGCCTTTGATCGGAGCGGGAATATTTATGTGGTCGACGCGCACTTTGAGAATATCCAGATGTTCAACGCGAAGGGGCAACTCCTGATGGCGTTCGGTGAGGAGGGTCGTGACCTCGGGCAGTTCTGGCTGCCCGCCGGACTGACGATCGACGGGAGTAACCGTATTTGGGTGGCGGATTCCGGAAACCACCGCCTGCAAATCTTTACGCCGATCAAGGTGGCGTCATGAGAAGGGTCCGTGACAGTCTAGGCGGCACTGATCAGAGCCCCAAGCGTAAGCGCGGGGTATCACCGATCGTAGCGTCGCACCAGACAACCCGCTCGCTGACGCTCGGGGCTCTGATTGCGTGGCGCATCCATGTTGGCGCCCGTTCCGATGTCCCGACCGGCGGGCCGCCGGAAGTGTCACGCACCCCCATGAGAACATGGCCAAAGCGGGTTGAACCGTCCGGCATGAAGACCGCCTTGGGGTCGAAGAAGTCTCGGATCTTCGCGCGGGCTAAAGCCCGCGGCTCGGGTTCATGGTCGTTTGTGCTCGGCGCACTTGGCGCCTGTCTGTGGATTGGCGCTGTGGCTGCGACCGTCCGGGGTGACGACTCGGTGGTTAATTCCAAGCACGATCTCTCCTCACGCGGACCGGGTCCGATTCGCGCGGTCGACGAGTCTCGCATCTGCATTTTCTGCCACGCGCCGCACAACGCCGCGCCGCAGACGCCGCTGTGGAATCGCGAGAATCCGCGCACGCACTACCGCATTTACGAGAGTTCGACGATCGACGCTCGGATCGATCAGCCGAGCGGACCCTCCAAGATGTGTTTGAGTTGTCATGACGGGTCGATGGCACTGGGCAACGTGCTCTCCCAACCGGCGTCGCATCCGATTGTGGTAACCGCCAGGACCATCCCGCCGGGAAGGGCGGATCTGACGAGCGACCTTTCCGACGATCATCCCATCGGGTTCCGCTATGACCGGGCTCTGTCCAACGCGGACCATCAGATCCGTCCGCCCGAGGTCATCAGCCGGGATTTGCCTCTGGGAGCGCACGGCGAGGTTCATTGCACGACCTGTCACGATCCGCACAACAACGAGTTGGGGAGCTTCCTGCGCATCACGGATGAACGGTCCGCCATCTGCGTCACCTGTCACGACATGAACGGGTGGTGGCACGCTTCCCATGCGACCAGCCACAAGCGTACGACCGGCAGGACGGTCGATCCGACGGAGCGGCTCAAGTACGCCACCGTCACGGATAACGGGTGCCTCAACTGCCACAAGATCCATTCTGCCCCGCGCCACGAGCGTTTGCTCCGAGCCCGCCGCGACGAAGACGTCTGTCTGAATTGTCACAACGGTTCCATCTCGACGTTCAACATCGCCGCGGACATTCGTAAGCGATCGGGGCACTACGTTCCGTTCCGTGAAGGGGTCCACGATCCAGCCGAGATTCCCTTTACGATGCGGCGCCACGTCGAGTGTGTGGACTGTCACAATCCCCACGCGGCTGCCCCGAACCCGGTTGGCGCGGTGCGTGGAACATTGGGCCAGACGGTGAAGGGACCGAACCTACACGTCACGGGCGTCACCATCTCCGGTCGCCAGACGGACGACTCGCGGTTCCTCTATGAAATATGCTTAAAGTGCCACGGCGATAGCACACGTCGCGGGCGCCAGACCAGACGGCAGATCAGCCAGACGAACACGCGTCTGGAGTTTCAGACGTCGAATCCGTCGTTTCATCCGGTGGCGGGTCCGCGACGCAATTCCGACGTCGTGAGCCTGATTCCACCGCTCCGCGTCGGAAGCGTCATCACCTGCACGGACTGCCACAACAGCGACAACGCCCGCTTCGCCGGTGGCACCGGTGCCAACGGACCGCATGGCTCGATCTACGAACCGTTGCTCGTCCGGAAGTTCGACACGGACGATTTCACACCCGAAAGCGCGCAGGCCTATGCGCTGTGCTATGGTTGCCATGATCGCAACAGCATTCTGGGTGATGAGAGCTTCTCGAGGCATCGCCTGCACGTCGTGGACATCCGGGCGCCGTGCAGCATCTGCCACGACGCGCACGGAATCTATCGAGGTCAGGGGACGGCTGTGAACCACGGCAACCTGATTAACTTCGATCTATCGATTGTCGCGCCCGCGGATTCGCCCAACGGGCGCAGGGTGGAGTACCAGGACACGGGCCGGCTCTCGGGGAACTGTACGCTCACGTGCCATGGGCTGACACACGTGAGCTTCTCCTACTCCAGCAACCGTGCCGGCGCAAGCTCGCGCGTCCGTAGCGTGCTTGGCAGCCCGTTGAAGAAGTAGCGGCCGCCCCCCGTGGCGGCCGCAGAGCGCCGAAGACCACGGGCCGGGGAAGAAACGTCGAGTGTTTCAACGGGCGCTTAGACAAGGAGCAAGATGATGAAGAACGTAGGGAGCGTCGGTGTGTCGAGGTTCATCGGCGGTTCGATCGCGTTCGCATTGACCGTCGCCGGCGGGTTGGCCTGGGGCGGTGTCGAAGGGTCAAAGCACGATTTCAGCCACCGGGACTGGGCCGATGGAGACATGTGCGGCGTGTGCCATACGCCGCATCATACCGAACTACCCAAGGCAGCGCCACTCTGGAATCCCGACGCGGACCTGAGCAAAACTTTCGGTACGTCGATCGGGGACGGGGCCATGCCTGGGCAGGGAACGCTCCTTTGCCTTCGTTGCCACGACGGCACGATCGCATCGGAAGTGATGGCCGGCCTGAAACGGGATCGGTTCCGCCACAAGCAGAGTCCGAGTTTGTTCAGCGTGGGCCACGGTCGCAGCGACCATCCGGTCGGCGTGGACTTCCCACAGTTTGACAAGGGTTTTCGTCCAATGATGTCGGTCATCGCTTCGGGTACGGTGAGGCTTCCCGATGGGAAGGTCGAATGCGTCTCGTGCCACGATCCGCATAACCAAGCGAGCGAGAAATTCATGCTCGTCACCAGCAACGCGCGCAGCGCCTTGTGTCTGACGTGCCATAAGAAGTGAACATGCGTTTGACTGGAATGAGTTCTCCTGTATCGATGTGTGAGAATGTACGGAACGCCCGAGCCGCGGGCTTTAGCCCGCGCGATGCCGGGATCGCCGTGACGTCAACGACTTTCGTGAATTCGCGCAGGCTAAAGCCTGCGGCTCGGATGGTCGTGAAACTGACGCTTGTCGCACTGATGACACTCGCGTGCGGTTGTGCCGGACGCACGCCAAGAGCAGAGGCTGTCTACTTCCCCACCGATTCCAACTCGCCCCGCGTCGTCCATTTGATCTCGTTCAACAGCTTGCACGACGTGGTCAATCGTCGCGCTGGCTTTGTGGAGTTTGTTCGTGGCGGACCGGTCAGCCCCTATGTCGCCACACCGGCGGGCATCGCCTATCGATCGGGCCATCTCTACATCTGTGACACGGGCACGGGCGCGCTGCACGACTGGGATCTGTCGACCGGACGCGCGAAGCGGCTCGGACTGTCCGGCGAAACCGTGCTGGTCAAACCGGTGGACGTGGCCATTGACGATGCCTCGGTACTCTACGTCGCTGACACCGGGCGAGGTGAGGTCGTTGCCTTCGATGCGACGGGGAAGGCGACGCGGCGCCTCAGACCGCCGGATCGGGAGGAGTATCGCCCGGTGGCGGTCGCCGTTCACGGCTCGACGCTCTACGTTGCGGACATCGCCGCGCACCGCATCGATCGGTTCG
>JADFOB010000040.1 GCA_022563055.1 Planctomycetota bacterium | reverse complement strand
CGGGACGGTGGACCCTGTTGGATCAGCGACCACGGTCGGCCGCCGCAAGCAGAGCAGATCATCGAGCACGTGGGCGACCATTCGCTCACACCCGAGGCCATCGTGCTCACTCACGCCCATGCCGACCACATTGGAGGGATCGATGAGGTGCTCGAGTCACTCGGCCCGCTCCCGGTCTATCTCGCCAAGGAGGAATGGGCGGCGCTCAGTGATCCCAAGGAGAACCTATCGGGCCTGATGGGTGAGGGCATGACAACGAACGTGACCGGCCCGCTCGACCTCCCGCACGGTGCGATACTGGAACTCGATTCGACCCGTTGGCAGGTCATGGATACTTGCGGTCACTCGCCCGGCGGACGATCGCTGTATTGTAGTGAGCTTGGCGTTGTCTTTGTCGGCGATGCCCTGTTCGCCGGAAGCATTGGCCGCGTCGACTTCCCACACAGCAACGGCGATCAGTTGATACGAAACCTGCGTGAGAAGCTCATGACGCTTCCCGATGAAACGCGCGTGATCTCCGGACACGGTCCCGAGACGACGATCGGGCATGAGCGTCAAACGAACCCCTTCATTCGCCACGGCCTGTGACACCTCGATTGGACAGGTTCGATCCGGTCCTCCGGCGCCGATGTCGTGTTGGGTTGTCCAGGGAGTAGGACGTGTGCCACTGCTCTTGAGCGGTGCTTTTCGTACGACCGGCCCAGTGGTGTCCGGTCCCGACGCGTCGGGACTCAAGAGCCGTGGCACACCAAGAGAGTCCATCAGTTGACATGCGACGGAGCACTAGCGCGAACAGCCGTCATCATCCCGGCGCTCAACGAAGCGCCAAGTCTCTCCAAGCTGTTGCCGATCCTCGAGACGATGTCCGTGGGACAGGTTCTCGTCTGCGACAACGGCTCCACGGACAACACGCGTGAGGTTGTCGACCGAAGCAGTGCCCAGTGGGTCTTGGAGCCTCGGCGAGGGTACGGGGCTGCCTGTTGGGCCGGCATGGGGGCCGTTGAACCTTCGATCGAGATCGTCGCTTTCCTCGACGCCGATCTAAGCGACGATCCCATGCTGTTGCCCGAGTTGGTCCGATCCATTGCGGACGACGAGTGTGATTTCGTTGTCTCCGCACGTGTGCCCCGCCTTCGTGAGCCCGGATCGATGACCTTCCCACAGCGTGTTGCCAACGTGCTCTTCCCGATCTTGATCAGACTCGGTTGGGGCTATCGCTACACGGACATGGGTCCGTTCCGCGCGATCCGGCGAACGTCGTTGGAGGCCATCCGCATGCGCGACCGCGCGTTCGGTTGGACCATCGAGATGCAGATTCGCGCGGTCGAGAATCGCCTGCGCATCCGGGAGATGCCGGTGCCCTATCGGCGGCGAAAGGGAAAGAGCAAGATCAGCGGAACCGTTCGCGGTACGATTCTCGTAGCCTATTGGATCATCCGAACGTGCGTCACGCTATGGTTGACGCGCCACCGCCGTCTCTAGTATGACAGCGCTGGATTGTCCCAAACGAACCGAGCCGCGGGCTTGAGCCCGCGCGATGCCCCGGTTTTCGGTAGCGCCAAACCGCTTTGAGATCGCGCAGGCTCAAGCCTGCGGCTCGTAAACGTGGTTCCAGCGCTGTCCTATTAGGCCAAGTCCCGTAGGGACGGATGAAGAAAACGCAGTGTGGCCCAGCCGCCCTCGGCTGGGGGTTGCCCGGACACAGCGGAGGGCCGCTGTGCCACACTGGTTCGTTGCACGAAGGGAATCCCAGCGATGAATCGCTGGGCTACTATCATAGCGTCCCTATGGGACGATGGCCCCGGAGATTGCGTCACGGACCCGCTATGACCGTTGCGATGAGATCATGTTGACACGCCGCCACGAAGCTCAATCCCCTGACCACGAGTCGCCCATGCTGGATGCGGCGCTCACCGCCCGGCTGCGCGCTGTCGCCGCTCGCCTACGGCGATATGTGCTGATCGAAGGCGTGGCGTGGGTCGTCGGGTTTCTTCTACTCGCATCGCTTGTTCAGTTCACCGTGGACTACTGGTCGCGCGGATTGCGTTGGAGCATGAGGGCGGCCATGCTCGGGTTTGTCCTGGCAGCGGCTGCCTACGTGATTTGGCGCCGTGTTCTAAAACCTGCTCGCCGCCTGAGTCGTCGCCGCTTGGGACTCGTGGAGATCGCGAATCTTCTGGAGCGTCGGTATCCGCAGCTCGGATCGGTTCTCATCTCCGCCACACGTTTTGCCGCAGGCGAGGTGGGTTCGTCCGAGGCGAATTCGCCGGCCATGATCGCGTCGGTGATTCGTAGCGCGGGTCGCCAAGCTGCTTCGGTTGACTTTCAACCCGTGCTCGATGGTCGCCGCGCGCGACGGTCGATCCTGGCCCTCGCGGGGGCTGCGGTGTTCGTGCTAACCGTTTCCCTCACCGCTACCGACGCTACCGCTTTGTGGTTCTCACGCAATGTACTTCTGCAGAACGTTCCCTGGCCCAAGAGGACGCATCTTGTCGTTCAATTCGACGGTGACGAGCTGATCGCCGCCCGAGGGGACGACGTCGTGATCGAGGCAACCGCGCGTGGCACACAGCCGCGAGAGGTCGAACTCTTTTTCACGACGATCTCGGGGGAGCGAGGACGCGATGCCATGACCACCGTGGGAAGCGCGGGTTCCTACCGCTATCGCTACACCTTCAAGAACGCACAGGAGGATTTGAGCTTCCATCTCGAAGGCGGCGACGACCGCACCGCGACCTACCACGTGCGCCTGCTGGAGCGGCCACGGGTCGAGAGTAGCGAGATTCACATCGTGCCGCCGGCTTACACACGGATGGATTCGCGGACGCCGGCGGACGGACAACGCGCCGTGGAAGTCCTTCGAGGCAGCCGCATCACGATCTCTATTGAAACCAACAAGCCACTCGCGCGGGCGACACTCATGGCGGGCTCCGATGTCGTGGCCCAAGCCGTGCTCGAAAACGGACGATACTCGGCCATGGTCTCGCCGCTCGAAACGCACACATATCACTTTTCACTGGTGGACCAGGCGAACCTGGAAAATCGTCGCCCCGTGCGATTTTCGATCCGCGTGGTCAAGGACGACCCGCCTCGCGTGCGTATCAGGCTTGAAGGCGTGGGCGACATGATCACACCGGAAGCGATCCTTCCTATCGAGGTGAGTTGCTCGGACAAGTATGGCCTGGCCACCGTGGAGCTGGTCTACCACGTCCTGCGTGAGGAGGCGGATGAGGCGCTGATCGAGTTACCGACGTTCGAGCCACATGCCTCGCGGTTCTTTGCGAGCGTAACCTGGCCGGTCACACAGGCGGGTCTCGTTCCGGGCGATCGCGTGATGCTCAAGGCGCGTGCGACCGATTTTGATGACGTATCAGGCCCAAACTTCGCGCAATCCGCCGAGCTGTCGCTGCGAGTCGTTACGCGCGACGAGTTACTGGCGGAACTGGCCAGGCGCGAGCAGGAACACCGGTTGAGCCTGGAACGACTGGTCGAGACACAGGAGCAGGTTCGCGGCCGGCTGCTATCGGCCCGCGCCCGATTTGACGATGCAACGCGCTTGGAGGAACTCGCGGCTGCCCTCACTCCGCTCGAACGACGACAGCGGAATCTGGCAGGTGCGGTCAACGGACTTCGCCAGCAGCTTGAGCAGATTCTTTCGCAGCTTCGTGTGAATCAACTTGATACAAAGGATGAAGTTCGGCGCCTCGGTGACGGCATCATCGATCCGCTTACCAAGCTCGCCCGGCGTGATCTCATCGAGGCCGCCGACACGATCCGTCAGTGGTCGCGGAGCGGCTCACCGGAGTTGGCTTCTCTCGTCGATCGGCAAGAGGCGGCGGCGGTGGCCGGCATGCGCGCCGTGCTGGCAAACATGGTACAATGGGAGGGGTACCACGAGGTCGTGACCATGTTGCGTGACATCATCCGTCTTCAGAAGGAGCTGGGCGAGGAGGCACGGCAAGCACTGCTCGAAGAAGCGGAGGCGGTGTTCGATGACTGAATCAGGAGGCACCAACGCCCGGTGCGGTCTAGTGCTCCGTCACACGTCGACGGACGGGATTGCACACATTCCGGCCCGTTGGGCTTTCCCGCAACGCCCGTTCGGGGCAAACCGATCCGCTCAACTCTCGCGGATGAGTCTTCGCTGGTGGTTCGTGTTCCTATTGGTGGTTGCGTCGAATGCGGGCAACGTAGCCACCGCCTGGGCACAGGAGAACGACGGTGTCACCGCATCGGAATCGAGCCCACTGGCTACCAAGGAGCAGATGGTCCGCGATCGGTACCGACGGTTCGAGGATCGTGTCTTCCGCTTGCGCGAGCAGCTTTCGGAAGTTGAGCCCCAAAACGCCCGACGCCTCGAGCGCGTCCTCGAGCGAGCCGGTGGACTCGAGCTGGCGGATCGGCTCGAAAAGATCATGCACCTGCTTGATCGAGCAACCCCACAGGCTGACATGCTCGATGAGCAGAATCGTTGGCTTAACGACGCCGAGCGTGTCCTCGCCATTCTGCTCGAACGCGACAGCGACAACGACAGGCGCAAGAGCGACATCGAGCGTTTGCAAGCATACCAGGAGAGCCTCGAGGAGATTCTTGAACAACAGCAGGGGCTTCGAGACGAATCGGCCCGAGGAACCCTGGCCCAGCGGATGGCCCGACAGCTTGAACAGGCTATTGGGAGGGTCGACGACCTGCTCAAGGCACAATCCGAGCTTGCGGACGAAGGGGGTCGGGACCAGGCCGACGCTCAGCGACAGCGCGATCTTGCCCGCGACACCACCGATCTTGCGGAAGATTTGAAGCACCTTGCGGACAGCCAACCCGAGGGCTCCTCGGATTCGCCCGCACTCGAAGCCTCTCGCGCAAGCACAGCCAAAGCGTCCGACGCGACTCGCTCCGGTGCCAACGCCATGTCGCAGGCGAGCGACGCCATGAAGCAAGGAGAGTCCGGTGCGACCGCGCAACAGCAACGGGCGATCGAAGCGCTCGAGCGAGCCAAGAAGAACCTCGAACAGGCCAGGCGGGAACTCGAAGGGCAACTCGAGTTCGAGGAAATGGCTGACGAGCAGGAGAACGTAGCTGAACAGACTAAGGGGCTTTCCGACGAGATGCGCCAAGACGAGACCTCGGCGCGCGGAGGCGGGCAACCGGGAGGTCCAAACTCACAGCCACCCGGTGCCAAGGCGCTGGATGAAGCCGGCGAACAGATGGATCGTGCGGGGAAAGCCTTAGAAAGCGGCGAACCGCAACGGGCCACATCCGGCCAGGATCAGGCGATCGACAGGCTTGAACAGGCGAAACGCGAGCTTCAACGTGCACTGAATCAGCTTCGCAAAGAGGAACAGGAAGAGACGTTGCGTGATTTGGAAGTGCGCCTGCGCGAGATGCTCTTCAAGCAGCGCCCGATTAACCAGGCTACGCTCGCGCTGGACGAAATCGGCAACGATCGCTTTACGCGCGTCGAGGAACTCCAACTGGCTGATCTTTCCACCAAGGAGCGTGCGTTGGGAGAGGATGCGTCCACCTGTCTGCACATTTTGGATGAAGACGGGACGACGGTCGTCTTTCCCCGAGTCGTGGGGCAGCTATCAGACGATATGACCACGGTGGCGGACCGTCTGGTGGAGCTGCAGGTCGGCGCCTTCACGCAGCAGATCGAAGCGGAAATCGTGGACACGCTCGAGCAGCTACTCGCTGCCGTCCAACAGATGCAACGGGAGAACGAACAGAAGGCGGGCGACATGGCTATGGGTGGCGATGAGAACACGCAGTTGCTTCCGACGTCCGCCGAATTGAAGCTCCTGCGGTCGAGTCAGCTACGGGTCAACACAAGGACGGTCGCGATTGAGTCCGAGCAAGTCACCGATTCGCCGCAAGCAGAACCATCCGAGGCCTGGCAGCAGGCCGCCGCCAAGATCGCCCGACGACAGAAGGAACTTTCGACCATCGCGTCCGAAATGCGCGAGCGACAGAATCGACCATGAGTTTCTAGAGAAGTTTCAGGGCAAATGTAGCGTCCGCCCCCCGTGGCGGACGTAGTAGTCCAGGGTTCTGGGGGTTCGATTCCGCTACATATGGAATGAAACTGCTCTAATGACGAGAAGACCGGGGGATGGACAACAAGGAATGGGGCGGGTGGCCCACCTCTTTGGAGGTGGGGGACATGGTTGCTCTCTTGGATCGTGTCCCCCACGGCTAAAGCCATGGGCCACCCGTCCTGTTGCCTATCGCCTCTTGCCTCTTGCCTTTCTCTCTCTGATCCTTGCCGGCTCCACGACGACGGCAATCGCCCAAGAGCCCGTGGATCGTTTCGTGGCGGGCCTCCAGGCTGATTCGTCGTGGCCGGTGGAAGCGCGCGAGTTGATCCGAAAAACGTGGTCCACCTGCGATGATTGCGACGGCGAAGAGTTCCTCACGCAGGGGTTGGCTGTGCTGTCCGAGACATTTCGCCGCGGTCTGGATGCCTACGATGCGGATCGCTACGGGACATGTGCATCCGTCATGGCTACCCTGCGCGACGACGCGAATCCTTTCATCGCCGCTAATGCGGCTGCGTACGAGATCAAATCGCTTGTGGCGATGGATCGCCTGCTCGAAGCCTCGGAGCGAATCAAGGCTTTGACGAGAGCTGCGCGGCAAAGTCCGGTGGACAACGCCGAAGCACCGCACGCAGAGCATCCGGACGCGGCACGTTCCGGCGCGGATCGCATCGCCGCCTACTCTTACTTTGCCGCCGAGATCGAGTTCCTTCGCGGGTACGGCCTTCTGGCGGACCTCCAGTACGACAAAGCCGCCTCGGCGCTGAACGACTTTCTGTCGAAGTACCCCGATGCATCGCAACGGTTGAACCTGGCTGCCCGACAGATGCTGGCGGAACTGGCAAACCGTCAACCGGGTCGCATCGGCGAGGTCGTTGACCTGATGAACTATTCCGGGCGCCGTTTGGCCAGTAACGATGCGAGCACGCGCGTGCAGGGTCGACAGCAGCGGATCATTGAATTGCTGGATCGACTGATTCAAGACGCCGAGCAACAGGAGCAGAGCGGTGGCGGTGGTGGCGGCGGCGGGAGTGGTGGTTCGCCGGGTCAGTCGCCGCGCTCGCCGATGCAGGAATCTCAACTACCCGGTGGGAGTCCTTCCCAGAGTCCCCTCCGCGACGTGCGACGGGCAAACCCGGGCGAGGCGTGGGGAGGCATGCCGCCGGCCCAGCGTGAGCGAATCCTCCAGACCCTTCGGGACAGCTTCCCCGGTCGCTATCGCCGCCTTGTCGAACAGTACTATGAGCAACTCGCCAAAGATCGCTAAGACCGCAAGTGCGCGCGCTGAGCCGCAGACTTCAGTCTGCGCGAAGCTTCAACACTCGAGGACGTTACGAAACATGTGTGTCTTCGCGAACAAACGGAATTGCGAGTCACCCTCAAGTAGCGTAAGTTCGCGCGGGTTGAAACCCGCGGCTCGGGAACAGAAAACCAAGTTTGGACACGCTCAACTGCCATTGCTCGCCGTAAGCGTCTCGCGCTCATCATCTTGCGAGCCATAACAAAATGTGAATCACGTCCGGGCACGCGAATCATGCGATAGGCGGGCTTCCTGGCGACCACAATCGTATAGCTCCCGTTGAATCCGCACTTGGTTGGGCGGGCGTACAGCCCTGGCTGGACTTACGGCCCGGTGAGGGTGAATAGCAGGCGGCGAAAATCTTCATAGTCAACGTCTGAATCGCCATCGATGTCGAAAATCTGGCATCCAAACAGCTCACCGGTCAGGCCGAAGCAGAGTTGCAGACCGGCGAAGTCCTCCAGATCGCTGCAACTGCGGGCCGCGGCAAAGATGTACGCGGCTCCGGCGTTCTCTCCGGCGGCGTCGTCCACCGATCCGGTGATGACCCGGCCGTCGCTGATGGCTACCCGGCCGAAGAAATCGCCGGCGTCCGAATCCGAGCCCACGAGTTTGGTGGTCTGGATCCAAACATCATCACCGGCATCTAAAGGCGTGCCGTTGTCACTGCGGTGGAAGACGTAGGCCGAACCGGAATCACAATCGGGATCGGGGTCCGGGTCTTGGGCGCAGGCATCGTCGTCCTCGTAAGCTCCCACCGCAATCCAATCGCCATCGATGGATACGTCCTTGCCGAACTCGTCACCGGCGGTCCCGTCGGCCGGCAACAGCTTGAACTCTTCAATCCAGAAATCGTCATCCGGGTCGAGTGGCGTGTTGTTGGCATCATGGCGAAAGACGTAGGCCGAGCCCGACAAGTTTCCCAGATCGTCGTCTAGCCAGGACCCGACCACGGCTCGTTCCTCGCTCTTAGCCACCGCGAATCAGACATTATCCCGTGAGGCC
>JADFOB010000302.1 GCA_022563055.1 Planctomycetota bacterium | reverse complement strand
AGCAACATCCAACGGATCGCTCAATGCGGAGCGAGGCTCTCTCGGCCCTGAAGCGCAGCTATATGGTTCAGGTGTTGTCGGCGTTGGATAACGGTCTGCGTTCGGCTCCGTTCAGCGTGGCCATTCGCGACACGATCGTGGAAGCTGTCAACAGGATCATTTCAATCGAACGGGCGCGCGGGACCATCGCCCGCTCTGAGCGTTCGGCGCTTGACCGGGCGGCCCAGCCGTACCAGGACTTGATTGATCGTCTCTTCTACGCGATGGCCGGCCTGACGGATGATGACATTCAGGGTCTGGAGGACCGCCTCGCAAGGATGCTGTAGGTATGGACGCTCTATGGATGATCGCGTCGTCCTCTGATGTGCACGGACCCTCGCCGGTATCGAACTTGCCACCAAGGACGCCATGCTCATGGCCGGTGTGGGGAAGTTCCTCCCGGACGCACCGGTTGTGGATTTCGCCGTGGGACGCTTCAAGTTCAACCGTGTCGAGGATGCGATGCCGGTTCAAGATTGGTGCGCCGGGCATGTAACCGACCTACGCTGGGATCCGGATTCGAGCGTGTTCCGCCTCAAGCGACAAACACCCTGATATCGGAGTGGAGCGAGGCCGAGTGGGCGGGCCTTACGGACGTGGGGTTGCGGCTCAGAAGCGGCCATCGTGCCCGCCGCATGGAAAGTGGGATCACGATTCGGAATCGGCGATCGCGTCAGAACGCCATGAACGGGAACGCCCGGCATAATAGATAAGAAACTCATTTAATTGTTCTTGACATAGCGGCCCTTCCGCAGGATAATGAGGCCCATCTATCGGCGATCGGCGCAACACACCGTGTTTTAGAATCGGAGAAGACCCTATGAAACCCACAGCACGACAACGGACGTTATGGATCGCGGCATTGAGCTTGATGGTCTTGGGCGGAGGACTTCTCGCTTCCCTCGTGACGGCGGGGCCGGGCGCTCTACCGGAACCGCCCCCGGTAAAGATGGACTATGCCCAAAAGCAGGGCGACGAGGAGCTGGCCTACCTGCTGGTCAAGCTGGAGCTGCGAACACGGGCTGTTATCGCCGGGCATTACGGACGGTCACAATCATCCGTCCCAGGCGTCAATCAACTCTACAAACGTTCGCTTGCCAAGAACCTGGTCCTTCCGGCGGCCGTGGCCGATAGCGTGTTCTCGGAGGTTGTGCCACGGGCCACCGGCGGACGGGCGTGGGTCAAAATGGTCGTCGACGAACCGCGCAACCCCAACAACCGCGGCGACGAGACGGCTCTGGAGGTGCTCGGCATCATCAAGCAGGGCGCTGCCTTCGCTGAACAAACGACGGCCGAGGCTTACTATTACGGCGAACCCATCAAGGCCACCGCCAAGTGCCTGCGGTGCCACGGCGACCCCAAAGGCGCCCCCGATCCCAGCTTCCCGCAGTATCAGAAGGACGGCTGGCACGACGGCGATATCGTGGGTGCCGTGATCGCCCGCGTTGCGCCGCCCGCACAGTAGATTCCTGCGACGCGAACAGCCACCACGAGCGAACTGGCCCTCCGGGCCACCCGCTGAGGATCAGTAATCATGGTACTCCCTCGGGCACTGCTCACAGAGCCGTGATCTCTCCGGTTCGAGACCGGGTCGCCTGAGTTTCGCACTGCTCAAGAGCAGTGGCACCCATCGCAATCTCCACGCAACCCGTCGAATCACCGTTGACAGAGAACTAGGTTGACCGCAAAGTCCGCAGTCGATCCAGCAGATCCGTCAATCCTTGGGTGGCGGGACGCTTGTGCGATGCGTCCGCCTTGCCAAACCGTGGTTTATCCTTAACCGCGCGATCCGGCCTGCGATAGCCGGTCGCCTCTTGACTCAGGAGATCCTCGAAACCGGTGCCACGCCGAGCCGAGCCGAGCCCGGTTCGGGCCGCCAAATCCGCCACTTCTTCCGGATCCGTGATCTCGCTCAAGACGGTCACGGAATCGGGTGACGTTCCTACCATCACAAACCGGCGCCCCAGGTGCACCAACGCGACACCGTGCTTGGGCGATAGGGTCGTCCGCGCAACGACGCGGAGCACCTGACTTTCGGAAAGTCGGGTTCCCGGAAGCCACCGCTTCAAGAACCAGTAGA
>JADFOB010000301.1 GCA_022563055.1 Planctomycetota bacterium | reverse complement strand
GGCATGGCCGGGCTCCAGGAGCACGAATGCCCGGAGCCCGGGAGGCCTGGTGTAGGCCTTAACACGTCCAGCGGCCCACTGGTGGGGACGTCGGAAGGGGCACCAACATGGATGCACAATGCCATCAGAGCCCCGAGCGTCAGCGAGCGGGTTGCCTGGTGGGACGCCGGCATCGCTGCAACCCCGCGTTTGCGCTTGGAGATCTGATCCTTGCCGCCGAAACGCCACCTGCCCGACCCCAGTTTCGAGCTTGGGGGGCTTGACGTGGGTTCGGGTGAGGCTACACTGGGGAATTCGTTCGTCACTCTGGTATGTACGCGGCGGTGAAGCTTATGGCACGCGGTAGGATTTCAAGTTATCTGGCGAAGACCGGCGAGGTGAAGAGGGCTTGGCATCATGTGGACGCGACCGACAAGGTGCTCGGGCGTTTGGCCACCAAGATTGCCACCGTCCTGATGGGTAAGCATCGACCGGAATACACGCCGCACGTCGATACGGGCGACTTTGTCGTGGTGACCAATGCGCAGAAGATCCGCGTAACGGGGAAGAAGGCCGACACGATGGTGTATCCGCGATACAGCTACTACCCCGGTGGTTATAAGGAAGTGCCCTATGAGCGTGTGATGAAGCGGCATCCCGATCGGATTGTCCGGGAGGCGGTCCGACGTATGCTTCCCAAGAGCGCCCTGGGTCGAAACATGCTCAAGAAGCTCAAGGTCTATGCGACGGATACGCATCCGCATACCGCGCAACAACCACAGCCGTGGGCGTTCTAGGATTGAGGATTAAGGACTGATACTCGGAGACCTTCCAACGTGAGCGATACACCATCGTCCGACCCGACCGTATCCGTGGAATCCCCGGCACCCAAGACGGTGGTCTCGCGGAAGAGGAAGAGTACCGTCGTCAATCCCTTCATGTGGGGTACCGGTCGCCGCAAGGCCGCCGTTGCGCGTGTGCGTATCAAACCCGGCGATGGCAAGTTCACGATCAACAAGCGCGAGGTCGACGCGTTCTTCTGTCTTGACAAGGATCGTGCGGTTGTTCGACGACCGCTTGAGGTGACCGACACGGGCAAGTCGTTCGACGTGTTTGTCAACGTGGGCGGTGGAGGTACCACGGGCCAGGCCGGCGCGGTTGCGCTGGGTTTGTCGCGTGCCCTTGTCAAAGCCAGTGCGGACAGCGAGCCGAAACTGCGCGAACAAAACCTGCTCACACGAGACGCCCGACGGGTTGAGCGGAAGAAGTATGGAAGACGCGGCGCCCGCCGCAGTTTCCAGTTCTCCAAACGATAGGCGGCGTCACGGACCGTCAAACACGAACTGCAACCCCATGTAGTAGCCCTCGTCGATGCGCGTGCAGTGGCGGACGACAGCTCGACCCTGAAGGCTCGCTTCCGGTTCGTGCAACGCGATGGTGAGTTCAAGGTTGATGGGCAGCTCCTCATCGATCAGGAGCCCGACGCCCTGCTCGCTGAGGTTCAACGACGTAGCCAGCGCGTGCTCGGTGAGCCCGTTTTCATCCGGAATCCAGAGCTGAACCGTCCCCGGAAAGGGCCAGCGAGACGCCATACGCCTCCCGCCCGCATCCGCGTCTGACTGGTGCTCGCGCCGGCCTGTCAGCAGCTTGGCGATTGTCGCCTGGGTCAATGAGCAGACCTCAACGGAATCCATAGCACACCTCCGCACTTCCAACCCGGACGATTCCCTCCTGTAGACGGTCCTCTAGTCCAAGCGGTCGCCTAAACCTCGTATCGGTCGGCACAAGGCGCGACTTGCTCTGTATCGCTGGCAGACGATCAGCCCGTTGAAGAACTCGATGACCACTTCCCGGATCCGCACTCCATGGTGTTCTACGGCTTCCACGGGGTCCGTGACCCAATCGGCGGGGATGTTCCTGTTGGCGAATGGCCACGGAGGCGCGTAGTGTTGCGGTCGTTGTTTGCAGCCCCAGCGGGGCGATTGAGAATAGCCCATCGCTTCAGGGCTTGTCGTTCTGGTGCTCTGCCAACGGTGATTCGACGGGTTGCGCGGGGATGGCGATGGGTGCTCCCGACGTGCGTCGGGACTCTTGAGCAACGCATGACTCAAGCGACCCGGTCTCGAATCCCAGAGATCACTGCTC
>JADFOB010000039.1 GCA_022563055.1 Planctomycetota bacterium | reverse complement strand
GGCGGCGGGTTCGATCTCCGCCTCGAGCAGCGCGATGATCGGAAGGTAGCTTTCCCACTCCTCTTCCGTACACAGTGCAAACAGGCGCTTCTCATCGTCGTCCGCCGTGAACTTGCCCGTGGATCCTTGTCCGGTCCTCGAGCGGGACGATTTCCTCTTCTTCGACTTGCCGCGCTTTTTCTTGCTCCCGCTCGAGGTCGTCGGTGTCCCGCTCCTGTCGAACTGCGACAGAATACCCACCACGAACGACGGTGTACGGTGCTCCAAGCGAATGACATGCAGGGTTACACCGCCTTCGGGAATGTCGACAGCCGCGATGATGCTGCGAACCTGTTCGAGATCCTCCTCGGTCCCGCTGAACCAGATTCCCTGACCGCCCGGATCCCGCACCACCTGGAAGGGATCAGCACTCTTGCCTCCGTCGCCGGACAACAGCATCAACTGAGTTAGCGTTGCGCTGAGTTCATCCGGATCGATGTAGTCCAGCTCGATGCGTATCGGTCCGATCCGCGTCTGAACGTCGAAGATCGCAACGATCTCTCGCACGCGTTGAACGTCTTGCTCCGCAGCCAGAACGATGATCGCGCTACCCGAGGGATGCGGGATCAGTGTAATCTTGTTCGAAGCGGCTGCGCCCAAAGAAGAAGCGGAAGAAGACGAACGCTTCTTTTTCCTGCCCTTCTTCGAACGGGATGACTTCTTGGCGCCGAAGGTGGGTTTGGGACCGGACGGCGCAGCCGCCAGGATCTGTTCGACCAGCGGGATAAGTTCGTCTGCCACCATGTGCTCAAGCTCGATGATGGTCGGGTCAAAGGTCTCCTCCGTGTCCACATCCACGTAGGGAAGCAGCAGCTTGATCTCATCGATCTTGTCCTGCATCGCCCGAACGATCAGCACGCCCTGCAAGTCCTCGGGCACGACGCTGACCGTCGGCTCGGGCATGGCGTCCAGAACGCTCGCCTCACGACCACGTCGCCCACCCGCTTTGGGGCGAGGTCTGCTCGCGCCGCCAAGGTCGATGAGTGACTGGATTTTGACCCATGCGTCGCTGGGCTTGATGTGTTCGACCTGGATGATCTCGAGTGTTCGCGGATCCTGCCCTCCAACACCGTCGACGAAGATACCCTTCAACTGCATGTACTTCTCGATGTCGCGGACCAGCGCAAAGATCGTCACCGCATTGCGACCTTCCAAAGGCGCGATCCGAACGTAGTCCGGCAGGAAATCGCGGAGCATGTTCAACCGGGCGACGGAACCCGACTTGGGTGTATAGATGACAAGTGCAAGCTCCTCCTCGGGGAGATTGGCCGCCCGAAAATCCTCGACGGACTTGAACATGCGATCGAGACCGAGTTCACGGTAGAGATCGGTTACCCGCACCACCTTGAGGTGCGTGTCGTGCTCTCGGAGCCAGTAAGGATCGTGGGGCTTGTAGTTAAAAAGGAGCATCCGAACACGACTGAGCATCTCCGTGTAGGTAAGAACCTCGTCGGTTATGAAAGTCACCTTGCCGTCTTTGGGCGCATCACCCAGGATGGCCTGACCTGTTTGACGGTTGATGCCCTGTAGAAGCTGCTCGTAGGTACCGTTTTTGATACTGAAGGAGTAGGTGCGATGCCGAGCGGGGACAGCCTCCTGGCTCGGAGGAAGGTCGAGCTTGGTGGTCGGCCCGGTGGGAGCGTTGTCTCCCGTACTCGCATCCGTCGCCCCCGGTTTGTCTTGGCCGCGCGGCGACGTGGCACCGGGTGGCTTGGGCGTTCGCCTGCCGGAACGGGGCCTGGGGGGCGACCGCTTGGGCTTATCCGCCTGGATCGGATCTTCCGGATCCCCACCGCGCTTCGACAGCCTGCGTTCGAACAGCTCGTCAAGTTGGCGTTGCACGTCGGCGGGCATGTCGATACCCCCGGCAGGCTTGTCGGTCGACTCCTGGGCTTTTGGTTTCTTGCCGGAAGGTTTCGGCGGCGTCTGCTTGCCCGACGGCTTGCGTTTGCTCCCCCGTTTCTTGGGCGTGCCCTGCTTCGTTCCTTCTTCCTTTGTTTCCTGAGCCTCTTTGTCCTTGTCGGTCTTCGGCGTCACCGGCGGTGTACCCTTTGGGTCCGGCGAAGTTTCCGGCTCCGCCGCATAGACCGCCATTTCGAGGTTGGCCGGTACGCCAATCCCGGCGATAGCGACGATGAGGCCGACAATCCGCGTGTGGGCGAAACGGCGACCGTACGATGGTCGACCTCGTGCGTTCCAAGAGGATCGCAGACGCTCCGTACGCCGCGGAGTAAGCAAAAAGCCGAAGCTCGTTTCCGGTTTTGTCATCATGGGAGAACTACCTCCATCCGCCCCACGCCTTTGGGACATCGCGTCACTTTGCGCACCTGGCTGCGGGGTTGTCTTTTTCGGTCTCAATCCTTGCTCTGCTTGGTCGTGTTCCTCCCCGAGCGACGGCCTGGTGATCGCCGTCGCCCCGAGGACTTCTTCCTGCCCGCCTTTCGCTTCGGCGAGCTCTTCTTGGAAGACGAAGGCCTGGCCTTTGCGCCGTGGGCTTTGCCCGATTTGGCGCGTTTCGCCTTGTCGCCCACGGCTGTCTTGGCGGCGCCGGGCTGCGCTGCATCCTTGTCATCCGATGGCGATTCTGGTTGCGACTTACCCGACACCGCATCCGGTTTCGCGTTCTTGGCGGAGTTCCGTTCACCGGGATCCTCTTTCTCGGTCCCAACCTTCGCGTCGGGCGGACTCGCGTCCGATTCCTTGCCGGGCGCACCACCGGTTCGCTTTGGATCGCCGGTATCGTCCGCGTCGGCGTCGCCGGCTTTGTGAGGCTCGGGATCCGACTCCGGCGGGGTTGCCGCCGCCAGAACTCTGGCGACCTCCTGCAAACGCGGATAATCCCCAGCCTCATCCGCCTTGATGTCCCCGTTGAGTCTGGCTCCAAGCGGGTAGACGTAGTACCCACCTTGTCTACGCGCAAGAGCTCCCCTCTGATGCACAAAAACCAGCTCACCACCGTCGAATTCATCGCCAACGGTGTAATAATCCGTCTTCCTGGATTTGCTGTTGTAGACCATCATCTCCCGGTCCGACCGATCACGACCCAGCGTCATCACGAACTGAATGTACCGTCGGTCCTTCCAGCGCTTGGGTCCCATCGGTTCCGGTTCCGGTTCCGGTTCCTTCTCGACGACACGTTTGCCCTTCTTCTGGGTAATCGTGACCTCCACGTCGGCCGACCCGGTTTCCCCCTGGCCGTCCGTCACGGTGACGGTGTAGGACAGCTCGCCGACCTCCGATGTATCCACATTGGGCCTGCGCGTATCAGGCTTATCCAACCCCGAAGACGGCTCCCACAGGTAGGTGTATTCCGCATCGCCACCGGTGACAGTCACGTCCAGCGACGCCCGCTTCTTATCCTGCTTGAACGTCAACACCGGTTTCTTGATGGTCACGACCAATGGTGGGAGTACGATGTACTCGGTAAGCGGCGTCCGCAACCAGATTCGTGAATAATCTCGACCCTCATGTCGTACGTACTCCTCGGGTTGAACCAGATCTTCGGGATTCAGGCGCCCCACGAGGCGCTGCGGCGGGATGACCATCAACTGGATGGGCGCACGCAGATTCACGCGACCCGGCTGACCATGTTTCTTCTTCTTGGACCTGCTCGCCGGGTAGATCGCCGGGTTCACCACGCGAATCACGTGCGGGAGTTCAACCACATCGCGAAGGAAGGTGATGGCCGACTCCAGCGTCCCGGTCGCCGTAACCGTGATGAGCATCCGTTTAATCTTGGTCTTCTTGTCGACAGTAGCCCGATTCGGTGTGGTGCTTGCCTCCTCGAACCCGATTCGTTCGATCATCGCGTTGAGCCGCGCGCGTACGTCGTTCTCGACACTTCGCATGTCAAACGATCCGACGCGCGAGACGAACGCCACGTATTCCCGCTTCGCCCAGTCGACCTGGGTCTGCTGCTTCTCCAGCTCGGCCAACACCACTTCTCGCTCGGCAATGGTATCCCGGATTGTCACAAGCGGTTCGATCCACCTGGGATACACCATGCGCGCAAATGCTCCGCAGGCGATGATCACCCCAAACACAAGCGCCAGAACTCTCGTGCGTCGATCCAAGACTCACTCCAACCGGAATCCGCTTGCGTCACCCACGGCGGCGACCGGACGAACGATCGCCCCAACCTCCCTTGGGATCATCATCGTTAAGGATGTTGATCTTCAGATCCTGAACATATGGGTACAACTGGCCCCGTTTCTCACTCTGAGCGCCCATGCTCACCTTGAAGCGCGCCGGATCCCGATCCAGACGACGGAAGGCCTCCAGGTCGCGCAGCGCACCCTCGGCGGTATCTCGCTGCTTCGCCTTGGTCTTGAGAACAACGCGCTGATCCTTTTGATTCATGTCCATTCGCGTGATGACCAGCTCTTCGTGCGACGGTAGAAGCGCGAGGATGTCATCCAACGTGTCGACCCAGATTTGCTGCTCATCGAACTCGTGGATCTCCTCCACAAGGCGAAGGAACTTCTTGTTCTCCCTGGTCTTGCCTTCGAGTTCCTCAATCCTGCGTTCGATGTCCGCCAGCCTGTCCCGGTCCGGCTTGCTGTAGTTGTAGAGCCCAGCCCCACCGGCCAGGAGGAACAGAGCCGCAACGGCTGCGATCAGCGGTGCCTTGCGAAGCCGCTCCTGCGCGACCGAGACGGTCCTTTTGGGATGAAGAAAATCGAAGTGCCCCAGTCCGGTGTCGGCATGGCCCAGGACGAGTCCCAGCGACGCGGCAAACGCCGACGCCGCGGCCCCTTCGTCAGGCTCCCAGCCGAAGGTCGACGCCGGGTTGTAGATCTCCGTGGTGATGTCCAGCCGCTGCTCGATCGCTTCGGCCAGCGCTTCTTCAATCCCCACATCTCCGCCGATGACGACATGGTCGATCGTGGCACCGGGGTCATCCGCCCGATAGGCCTCGATCGAACGTGTCACCTCGACGACCAGCGATCGGATGGCGCCATCCCAGCCGGAGGCTAAACCCGCCCCGTCGGCAATCTTCAACCCGTCGGGAAGATCGGAAGAGCTTGAATCCGGGCTAAAGGACACCGTGCCCCCGCCGTCATCCGAAGCCGGAATCACCACCGACGCCGCCCGCGAAAACGTCAGCGCCGAGTGACACAGCACATTGATCTCGGTCAACGAGGGGCGAACATCCAGAAACAGGATCCGGTCCGGCATCGCGTGCTTGAGAAGTGCGCACGCCGCCACCTTGTTGGCGTAAGGTCTCAGCCCGACACGATCGAGCTTCAGACCGGCCACCGCGAACGTCGCCACGTATTGCTCGAGCACTTCGCGCCGAATGGCGGCGACCAGAACGTCCGACGTCATGGCGTCGCCGGGCACCTGCTCCACCGCAAAATCAACGGCAGCCTCGCTGACCGGAAACGGAAGCTCCTTGGCGATCTGAATCTCGACCATACCCGGAAGCTCGTCGGGCGCCGCCGAGGGAAGCGAAAGCGTGTTGAGGATCGCCTGATCGCGCGGAATGTCCACGAGCGCGTGGCGGGTCGCGATACCCTCCTGATCGAGCACCCGGCGGATGTGCCGACCCATCTGCTCGGGACTATCCGGGTCCACGTCAGACGGAATAGCCACCGACAACAAGCGATCCACGCTCAGGCCGCGTTTCCCAAAAAACGCATGGACGACGCGCAAGGTGTGGGCGTCCCAGTCCAACGCCAGGATCTTCTTGGCACGCCCTCTATCGGCCATGGAGCGTCTCCAGATCCTCCTCGCGGATCGGATAGCGACTGCCCAGGTAGGACAGGTCGCGGTAGTAGATGATCTGTGCGATCGGACCCAACATGTCGACAACCACCTGCAAACGTGTCACCATCCCGATATGGTCGGCATACCCAAGCGACTCGATCGTGAACTGCTGACCTCGCGCCGTGATGAACGGGGCAATTCGTTCCAGGGTGACCAGATCGAGCACTTCCTCCGTAGCCAACCAGGCGAAGGTAACCTTATCAGCGGGAGCGATCGTGTCGCGGGTTTCGATGATCCTCTCCACCTGATCATCCGTCAGCCCCTCTATACACCGCAGCACCAGCCGGGGTGCGGTGTTGACGTTGATAAGACCCGACACCGGCGGTTGCCCCGGTGGCAGGAAGGTCGTCCGATCCAATAGCCTGGCAAGATGCTCGGGTCCAACCGGGCCTTCCTGCAGCACGCCGCCAACCGACCGAGGCAGTAATAGCGATACTGGTGTTCGCATCGGACCGGAAGCGTTGCGGGCACCACCCGTTTCCGGATCCTGCGCCGCCGGTTCACCCGCCTCCTCGCCTTGGGGATCGACACTTTCGCCCTCCCCAAGCTCTTCGCCAGTGTTATCCGGGGCCTCCTCATCATCCTCCGGCTGGCGCTGTTGCCGCGTACCTGACTTGTCCGGATCGGAGGCATCACCGCTACCAGTACTGCCGGCGCCGGCGCCGCCGGGAGGAGTCCCCGTGCCAGTATTGGAACCTGTCCCCTGACCAGTTCCCGAACTGCCACCTGCCGCGCCGCCCGCTCCTTGGCCACGGCTCACCGTCACGATGTATTCGATGATTTCGGGTTCATCCTCGAACACATCCGCAAGCTGCTCACGAACGCTGTTCTCCTCACCCGGCAGGTAAATTCTCCGCCTGTTCTCGCTGTCAACGTCGTTTTCAAACGAAGTGACCGTCAAATAGGGGAACAGGCCACGGTTCAACTGACCGTCCTGGTTGTCCATGGGAAACGACTTGTCTCCGTCATCCTCGTTGGGTGTGAGCAGACCGTTGCGGTCGAAGTCCTCGCCAAAGAGGATCTCGTTGGTAATACCCTTGACCAGCAGCAGCTCTTCGACCGTATCGAAGTCGGCGTTCTTGACGTGGTAGGGCCTGTCCAGCATCCGGTAGTATTCGCCCTCTGTGTCGCCGTCCTTGCCCAGCGGTATCCGGTTGCGATCACGCCAGTCCAGGATCGCAGCCACAA
The DNA here is from genome assembly GCA_022563055.1 of Planctomycetota bacterium. Next base: position 1,386 of record JADFOB010000039.1, on the reverse strand, counting down.
TCTCCTGAGGGTCGACCTGCTGATTCTCTCCCACCGCCGCCCGCACGAGCACCAGTAGCTGCCGCGCGTTGGCACGGTTGAGATTCAGCTTGGACGACTCATCGGTAAGCCCGAAACGCACAAAGTCCTCGTCGTCCCTGGGATCATCCGCGATCAGGCTGAACCGGTACGCCATCGCCCCCTCGTCGAGCCGTTCATCGTTGGTCGCCCACATGGTGGAATCGCCGTCGTAGGCCCAGACGATAATGCGGTGCAACTCCTCAGGGTTGTGATACCAGCGATCCATATCCCAGCGATCCGCTTGGAGCAGGAGTTTGGCTCGCTCGATACCCGCCTCCGCCGCCAGACGCGTCTGCAAGCGATAGGCGACCGCCCGCATCGAAGCGAGATCGGCGTTCACGCGGAAGGCGAACATCCCTCCAAGCAGACCCACCAGGAGCAGGACGAACAGCACAACAGGAAGAATGACGGCTCGCCGTGTCATGGTAGCTCCAAATCCTCCGCATCCTCCGGTGGGCCACCGCCCAGTTCCTCGATGAAGGCCTGCGACTCGCGGATGAGACGCGATCGAAAAAGCGGGTCGGCAAGCGGCAGGCGGACGACAGCCATGAACTGGTCCGGGGGCAACCGGTCGCAATCAATCGGATCTTCGTTGAGGCACGTGCAGAACTCTTCGTCATCCCGCGTTCCAAAGTCCTCGCCGTAGGGTGGCGCCCCCGCGAACCCGATGGTCACCCGCACGAGTTGCGGTAAGGGATTTTCCCCACCAACGTCCCAGTCGTTCCACCACTTGTTGCCGTCGAAATAGCACAACCGCAGGAAGCGAATCTCGGGCGCGTAAAGCTCTGCCCAGTTGACGTCCGGCCCCAGATCCGGCCCCCCGCCTGATGAAGTGTCGCCGAGCAGTTCCTCGTCGCCCAAGCCTGCGAAATTGTCCAGCTCATCCCCCGTCGCCTCTTCCGGTAAGCCCTCGTCGGCCGTCCCTATCAGGGCGACATAGGATCGTGGAACCTCGACCTCGACTCTGGCGAGCCCCAGCGCCAGCTCGTACCCATCTTGGTGCAAGATGTCCGGATTGCGCACGATCCAATACTCGACGTGCACTAAATCGGTCTGTGGCGACGGAGGTGCATCCCGCTGCGAACCGGTGGGCATCAACCTCCGTGTCGGGACGCGTAGCGTGGAGAGCCAGATGTGCTCGGGACCGCCACGAAAGCCCGACCCGCCGCCACTGGCGACCAGACTCGTCTGCCGAATCTCGGTCACGATCCGATCCAGCGTGACGCGCGACAGACGCAGCTTGCGCACCCGCTGAGTCTCCACCGCCTTCGTTTCCAGTACCGACGAATAGAACCAGTAGGTCATGGAAGAAAGGAGGACCAGGAG
>JADFOB010000038.1 GCA_022563055.1 Planctomycetota bacterium | reverse complement strand
GGTTTCTACATCACTCGTCATCCGCTCGCCAAACACGAGCCGCTTCTAAGAGCGTGCGCCACGGCCACCACAGCCGATCTCGCCCGCTTCGAAGATGGTCGCGAAGTGGTGCTGGGCGGAATGGTCACGAACCTCCGAACCGTCGTGGCGCGGAGCGGGCGTAACGCCGGGCGGCGGATGGGCATCTTGACGCTCGAGGATCTCTCGGGGCGGGTCGAAGCCGTCCTCTTTCCCGATGACCTCGCCACCCATCAGTCGACCGTGGTGCCCGATGCGATCGTGTTTCTGGAGGGCGCGGTGGACCGCCGCCGCGAGGAGCCTTCGCTTCGCGTCTCGAATGTCGTGCCATTGGACCGGGCGGTCGAAGCCTTCTCGAAAGAGGTTTTTCTCAACCTCTCGTCGGACCAGGCGATTGACCCGCTGGTCAAACTCCTACAGGCCCATCGCGGGCGTTGCCCCGTTTATCTGAATGTGCCCACGGCGGACGGCATGATCGCGCAGATCGAGTGCGGCGCTTCGTTTCGCGTTGGATGCGCGCCGGAGTTTGTCCGGGCGACGATCGATCTGGTCGGGTTGAGTGCTGTCTGTCTGCTCGCAGGCCCCAACCGCCCGAAAATCCCGCTGGCCGATTATTGACCGCCTCGCCGCGCAATGGTGGTCTGTCAACGGTGGTTCGACAGGTCCTGCGGCGGACCAACAAGTGTGCCACTGCTCTTGAGCAGTGCAAGACTCGAGCGACCCGGTCTCGAATCCCAGAGATCACTGCTCAAGAGCAGTGGCACACGAACCCATCAGACGAAGACTGACAGAGCACTAAAGCCGCTGCCGGGGTTTAGAGCAAAGCTGGCTATTGTGTAGTCCCGGTGCGTCGGGACCGAATCACCCCGCGCCGGCGCTTGGGGGTGCGTGACACTTCCGGCGGCCCGCCGGTCGGGATATCGGAACGGGCGCCAACATGGATGCGTCACGCAATCAGAGCCCCGAGCGTCAGCGAGCGGGTTATCTGGTGCGACGGTGCGAGCGGTAATACCCCGCGCTTACGCTTGGGGGTGCGTGACACTTCCGGCGGCCCGCCGGTCGGGATATCGGAACGGGCGCCAACATGGATGCGCCACGCAATCAGAGCCCCGAGCGTCAGCGAGCGGGTTATCTGGTGCGATGGTGCGAGCGGTATACCCCGCGCTTGCGCTGGGGGCTCTGATCAGTGCCGCCTAGACTGTCACGAACCCCCCACGTCCCGACGGGACCAACCGCCGTTGACACGCTTTGGGCGTCATCCTATCGTAGCCGAGTCGCCGACAGGGATTGGGGATAGGCCCGTTGGGGCTCTGCAATGACGGACAACCTGCTTCGTACACCATTCTACGACACACACGTGAGCTTCGGCGGCCGGATGGTGGAGTTCGGCGGTTGGTCGTTGCCTGTCCGGTTTGGCAGCATCACCGAGGAACACCTGCACACGCGCGCCGCGTGCAGCGTGTTTGACGTATCGCACATGGGCCGGCTCAAGCTGACCGGCCCCGACACCGAGCGATTCCTCAATCATGTCTGCACGCGGAACCTTGCGGGTGCCGAGGTCGGGCGATCGTACTACACACACCTATGCCGCCAAGACGGTGGGATTCTCGACGACGTGATCGTCTCTCGATTCGAGACGCATTGGGGCGTCGTCTGCAACGCCATCAACCGTGGCAAGATTGTCCATTGGCTTGACAAACACAAGGGCGGTTTCGACGTCACGATCGACGATGAAACCATGCTGACCGCCATGCTCGCGATTCAGGGTCCAAAGACGATCGCGGTCGTCGAGGAACTGGCGGGGCTCGACCTGTCGTCGCTCAAGCGATACCACTTCACCGTCCGCAACTACCTGGGAGCCCGGATCGTCCTGTATCGCAGTGGATATACCGGCGAAGACGGGCTGGAAATCGTGGCGCCGACGGGGTTTGCCAGGATGCTCGCACCGATGCTGTTCGGCACGAAGGAGAAACCTCACAAGATCATCAAGCCGGCTGGGCTTGGCGCACGCGATACGCTCCGGATCGAGGCGGCCATGCCGCTTTACGGGCACGAGCTTTCGGAGGATGTCGATCCGCTGACAGCCCACCAGGGATGGTGCGTCGATCTTTCCAAGGACTTCATCGGTTCGGATGCGCTGCTCAGACTCAAGGAGCAGGGGCTCTCCCGCGAGCTGGTCGGACTGGAACTCGAGGGTCGAAGGATCGCGCGACAACATCAGCCCGTTCTTGTCGGAGATCGAACGGTCGGAGAAGTGACCAGCGGCACGCTCAGCCCCACACTGGGTAAGAGCATTGCCATGGCCTATGTCTCGTCGGAACATAAGGCGGTCGGTGCTGCCCTGGAGGTCAATCTGGGCAAAACGCGGACTGTGGCCAGGGTCGTGAAGTTACCGTTTTACAAGCGCGCCGCCCCAACGGATTGCAGCCCCAGTAGATTGCAGCCCCAGCGGGGCGATTGAGCCTAGCCCGGCAATTCTTCGCTGGAAGTTGGCACGGTCGCAGAGCCAAGTCCCGTAGGGACGATTGAAGAAACGGCGGTGTGTAGCCCAGCCACCCTCGGCTGCGCGGTTGCGGTTTAACCCGGCGGTGTAGTCCAGCCGCCCTCGGCTGAGCGGTTGCCCCCACACAGCGGAGGGCCGCTGTGCCACACTGGTTTCTTTTGGACCGGGAATCCCAGCGAGGAATCGCTGGGCTACTATCAAGAGCGTCCCTTCGGGACGACGGACCCGCCGATTCCGTCACGGATGCAGATGTGATTGGCGGACACTGATTCCGCCCGCCCCGTCGCGTGGGGCCAAGAGAATTCATGAGCTACCCAACCGATCGTAAGTACACCCGGACGCATGAGTGGTTTCGTCCCGACAATGGGACCGTCACCATCGGGATCACGCAATTCGCGGTCGACGAACTGACGGACATCACCTACGTCGAGCTGCCTGAGGTGGGCACGACCGTGGTAGCCGGGGGAACGGTCGGAGAGGTGGAATCGGTCAAGGCTACGTCCGAACTCTTCTCGGCCATCTCCGGCACCGTAACGGAAGTCAACACCGATCTGGCGGACAACCCCGGGCTCCTCAACGAAGATCCGCTCGAGGGCGGCTGGATCCTCAAGCTCAAAGTCGACTCGATCGAGCCCCTCGAGGCGTTGATGGACGCCGCCGCCTACCAGAAGTCGATCGATTAGAGCGCCTCCCCAAGTCGCCTGCCGAGCCGCGGGCGCCAGCCCGCGGACCGGTCTCACCGCTAGCGCGGTGGGCTCTGACCCGCCTGCCCGGTCCCGGCAGTGCGGGCACCCGTAACCCGAAGATTTAGCCCTGACGCTGCATAAGGCTCTGCGGGAGAACTTGCGATGTGTCGGCTTTTTCGTCGCACTACGGCCGCCACGGGGGATCCCGGCGCGCCGGGACTACACAAAAACGGTAACCGTTCACCGAGTAGCCGGCGGTGCTCCAAGTCCCGGAGGGACATTGGAGAATAGCCCTGCGTTTCAACGCTTGTTATTACCCACATCTTCCGACAGGCATACCCGAATCGGGCAATGCGTCCCCTGTCCTCTTATCCTTCGATTCTTGTCCTCCGTTCTTCGCCTCTTGCTCCGAGTCCGTCACCTCTTTTCCCTTGTCCCGGAGGGACAGTTGACAATAGCCCAGCGATTTAGGGCTTGTCGGTTTAATCGGCTTCGATTAAATCGACACGCATTTGAGGGTGCTTTGTCCCATGATACCCCAGGGTATCGGATCGGAAAGTGCCGTCTCGTGAAGGTAGATTCCAATAAACCGACAAGCCCTGGATGCCTGGGTTTGGTGAGGTTTATGAACCTCTTTGGAGTCCCGTCGGAACGACGGAGGGAACGTGTGAGCGAACCCCTCAGCCGTCCCTACCAGCCTGTTGAAGAACTGGATGATCGTATCCTTGACCCGCGTTTCCGGCGTTCTACGGCCGCTGCGGGGGGCGGCCGCTACTTCTTCAACGGACTGCTACGGGACTTTCGTCGTGGGGCGAGTCCCAAGACCCGGCGTTGAAACGCCGGGCTATTCTCCAATGTCCCTCCGGGACAGGTCTTGGCCCGTGAACGGGTACCCTTCCTCTCGCCTCTTGCCTTCCTGCCTTTTCTTCTCTGTGTCTCGGCGTCTCTGTGGTATTTTGGTTCTGAGAATGTGGCCTGACCCGCGTAACGCGGGGCAGCCGACGTCAACGCCGTAACGTGTAGCGTGACTGTTTCCGCCTTGGCGCCGATGATGGCTACGCCAAGTAGCGACGATATCCCGTTCGGCGCGCGCAGCGGGAACTGGCAGTGCTACAATCGATTCTGATGGGAACGACCCAGGACGAATTCCTCACACGTGCGCGAAAACTGCACGAGCGCGCGATTGTGATCGACACACACTGCGACACCACGCAACGACTGGCCGACCACGATTGGGATTTCATCCAACGTCATGGCTCGGGACACGTCGACCTTCCCCGGTTGCGCGAGGGAGGCGTGGACGCCGCCTTTTTCGCCGTCTGGGCGAAAGCGCCTGTCGTTGGCGGTGAGGGTATAAAAACCGCGCGCGAGCAGATTCTGCGCATCCACCGATTGGTCGAACGCCATAGCGCGCAGCTCGCACTGTGCCGGTCGGCGGACGAAGTGCGCCAAGCCGGCACCAAGGGGCAGTTTGCTCTCCTGATCGCCATCGAGGGCGGCTACCTCATCGAAGATTCCCTGGACGTCCTTGGCGACTACCATCAGCTTGGTGCCACGTACCTGACTCTCACGCACGCATTCCACACATCTTGGGCCGACTCGTCCGGGATCGACGAGCCGCTGACGCCGCGCCATGGCGGCTTGGCACCCTTTGGCCGTGAGGTCGTTGCCGAACTCAACCGCCTCGGCATGATGGTGGACGTGTCCCACGCCGGCGACGACACGGTTCGGGATGTCATCGAGACATCCACGGCGCCGGTCATCGCGACGCACTCCTCCTGCCGCTCCGTCTCTGGGCACCGGCGCAACCTGAGCGACGAGTTGATGACAGCCATCGCGGATGCCGGCGGCGTGATCCAGATCAACTTCGCCGCGAACTTCATCGATCCCAACTTCCCGCAAATTGCCCCGGAGGTTTTCCAGCGATGGATGGACGCGGGGTTTCCCAGCGGCAAATTGAGCGACCATGTAACACCGCTGAGCGTGCTCGCGGACCACTTCGACCACGCCCTCGAGATCGTTGGACCCGATCACGTCGGGATCGGATCCGATTTCGACGGCGTGCCCCAACTGCCCGTCGGAATGGAGGATTGCTCGAAGCTTCCGCATCTGACAGCGGAGTTGCTCCGGCGCGGTCATGCGGAGGACGTGCTGGTCAAGGTTCTTGGTGCCAACACGTTGAGGGTGATGGAGGCGTGCGAAAAGGTCGCACGCCCAAAACGTGGCCAGAGCAATGTCGACGAATCCACGTCACCCGGTCCGACCCATGAGTGACATGACGACGGCACCTTCTGGGTCGGAGGATCGGATCACAGGCGATCTTGACCGCGTTTCCATGAACCTGACGGGCAAGCGGCGGTTTCTTGCACCGTCGATCATCGTGGTGATCGGGCTGGCGCTCTACGTCCCAAACCTGAGATGGGGTCTGCCAGGGACGGTCTCGTGGAGCCAGGACACCATCGCCGCGATGCGAACGCTGGGCGCGGCGAGGGGTTGGCCGGAGGAGTGGAAGGGTCGCTACCCGCCACTGCACTACCTGTTACTGGATTCGATGTATCAGCCCGTTGTGAGGCAATGGCAGCGCACCGGCGAGTGCGCCATCGACCCCGCCACCCAGGGGATCATCCTGGCTGAGCCCCACGCACCCAAGCTCAGCCGGTTGTTCCTGATCGCACGAATCGTTTCGGTCGTGATGGCCATCGCGACGGGTTTGGGTGTCTACTGCACCGCCCGACTGTTGACCGGTGATGTCTTCGCTGCAAGTGTCGCGGCGGTGACACTCATGATCGGAGGCGCCTTTACCTACTTCGCCCATCTGGGCAACGTCGATATTCCCGTGACCTGCTGGTTTGCCTGGAGCGCGTACGCCTACGTGCGTTCGCTGCGAACTCGGCGGTGGATGGATTGCGCGCTGCTGGGCCTGCTCGGCGCTTTGGCGACTTCCACCAAAGACAGCGTGGCAGGCGTCTATCCTGGCATGGCGGTCGTCCTCCTTGTCACCGAATGGCGGTTTCAGTTACAACTCCGATCGACGCTGCGCTCGATCGTGTCGGCCCTGTTTCAGATTCGCTGGCTCATCGGGCTCGTCGCGTTCATCATCCCCGTGCTCTACATCAACGGCGTGTTTCACGACCCCGCGCCCTACCTGAACCGCATGAGCTACTGGCTTGACGCATCAGCCGACACACTCCACGCCAAGCAATACCGTTATTCCAGCCGGTTTGGGCTTCTTACAGCCACCATGTGGTACGGTGCCGGCGCCGTGGGTTGGCCGCTGTTGGCCGCCATGGTGGTCTCGACCGTTTACACGTTGCGCCGTCACACGCGAATCGCTCTGATTCTCCTGGCACCCGCCGTGAGCTACTACCTGATCGTGATCGCTCAGATCGATTTCGTCTACTCACGGTTTCTGTTCCCTCCGCTCGCATTGCTGGGCATCCTCGTTGGCATAGCCACGACCGACCTCCGGCGCAATCGGCGGTTGTCCATCGCCGTTCGTTGTGGCCTACCGCTCTTTGTGGTGCTGCTGTCACTGGGATACAGCGCCGGTCTTGTTGTCGAGATGGGGCGCGATACGCGTTACCAGGCCGAACGGTGGTTCGAGCAGAACGTAAAGCCGCCCTCGAGCATCGGTGCCTTTCTGCTCGATGACGAGATGCCGCTCCGCCCACAGTACCTACCGCGGGTCCGTGAGATGGGATACGCTACCTACCCCGTTGCGATGCGCCGGGACTCATTCGAGCAGCCGCAACCGGAGTACCTGATGCTCAGCAGCTACAACTACGAGGATTTCGATGCCGAGCAAGCAGCGTGCAAGGCGTCGCTCGTAAAAGGGCAGCTCGGCTACGAACCCGTAGCCATGTTCGCCCGTCGCCATGCCGGCGGCTGGTTAACGATCGCCGGCTGGGGAGCTCCCACACCCGGCAAGATCAGCCCGACGATCATCATCCTGCATCGATCGGAGCGCGCCATCCGACCGTAGGTCAGGTTGAGTGCGTGTGTAACGCCAAGTCCGCTATAGTGTAGCGGCCGCCCCCCGTGGCGGCCGTAGTATGTCGTTGGTTCCCGGTTTCGCGCGGGTGCCCCATCCTTCGCCTTGGGTGAAGGGTGGGGGACGGACTTCTGAGGCGGACGGCTCCCGCGCGACTCAAACGAGGGCTTCATGGCTGGAAACCAACAGGACATAGCTCGCCACGAGGGACCACTCATCCTGGCCTCGGGCAGTCCGCGTCGATGCGAGCTGATGCGAGAGCACGGCTACGACATAACCGTGGTTCACCCGCCACTACCGGAGCCCAAGCATTTGGACGCTCACCTGTCGCCCGCACAGTTAGCGGAGGCTCTTAGCTACTTCAAGGCGAGTAGCGTTAGCGCCACGCTCGATCGCGGTGTGATCCTGGGCGGCGATACGGTTGTGTCACTTGGTGATCGCGTCTTTGGTAAGCCGGTGGATCGCGACGATGCGCGTGCCATTATCATGTCGCTTGCCGGCACGACGCATGATGTGATCACCGGCGTTACACTGCTCGACGCGCAAAGCCACGCGCGCCTGATCCGCCATGATTCCACAGCCGTGACGATGAAGCCGTTGACCGACAAGGAGGTGGAAGCCTACCTCGACACGGGTGCCTGGGCGGGCAAGGCCGGCGCCTATGGAATTCAGGACTACGGCGACGCCTTCGTGACCTCCCTGGACGGCAGCTTCACCAACGTCGTCGGGTTCCCCATGGAACTCGTCAGCCGAATGCTCGCCGAATGGGGCATCCAACCACACAGCTCGTAGGTCGTAGGTCCGCTCAAAAACTTGGCGAACGGTTCCGCGCGTGCTTGATGAGCTGATCCTCGACCTCAACAGCTCGGTGACCCAAAGCTACGGACGCCGGGGACGACCAGGTTCACTGCTGCGTATGGAGCGCAGCGGACTTCCCATCCAGTGCAGCGCCTTGTCCGCCGCTTGCTTCATCGTTGGGTCGCTCGGATACGGGCCGCCCGCTTCTCGAGTGCTTCGGCTTCATCGTCCCGTTTCGTAGCTCGATACAATGCCGCCAGGTTCCCAAGGCTCCCGCCCACATCGGGATGGTGCGGCCCTAGAGCCTTCTCTCTGATCGCCAGCGCGCGCTTGTAGAGCGGCTCGGCCTGCGCGTACTCCCCTTGGGTGTCGTGGAGGCCCGCTAGGTTGTTGAGGCTCGTGGC
>JADFOB010000300.1 GCA_022563055.1 Planctomycetota bacterium | reverse complement strand
GTACCAGAGGAATCCAAGACACGAGCCGAAGATCGCACCGCACAAGACCACGAGTTCGCCGCTGAGTGGTACGTGCAGGAACAACAGCTTTTGGGACAACGACTCGGTGCCCACAATGTGGGTCAAGACGGCGAAGACCGCCGAGCACAACGCGACGCAACCGGCGGCTAAACCGTCCATCCCATCCGTCAGGTTGACCGCGTTGGACGTACCCGTCATGACGAGCACGGTCACGACCATGAACGCCATCGCGCTCAACTGAATCCCCGCCTTGTAAAACGGCACCGAAAGCGTCTTGTAAGCAGGCAGAGCAGCCGATTCCCCAAGCGGATCCAAAGCAGCCATATCGACGGCGAAGTTGCCTCGACCATGGTTGTAAATGTAGAAGCCGATCACGACGCCCAGGCCGATCTGAAACAGCAGTTTCTCGTAGGTTTTGAGCCCATCGCGCGAGTCCGGACGCGCGGGCGTCTCGCGATCTCCACCTGCGCGACCACGTGCCCGCGCCGCCAGCGCCCGCCGGCGCGCCGTCAGCTTGAGCCAATCGTCGACCGCGCCCAACGCGCCCAACCAGAATAGGCAGACGATCGACATCTGAACGTAGAAGTTCGTGAGATCGCACAACAACAACACCGACAGTGCGATCGATCCAAGGATCAGCAGGCCGCCCATCGTCGGCACGTTGCTCTTGTTGCGCATCAGCGCATTGAGACGGGCATGATCGAACTCGGGTCGATCGCCGACCTTCCACGCAGTGAGCTGGCGAATCATTCGCGGAGAGAGCACCAACACGAGGACAAAACAAAGCAGCGCCGCGCACGCACCCCGAAAAAGCGTATTCTCGTAGGCGTAGTGTCGACCCTCCAGGAGTTCGTGAAGAAGATGGTATAACACGTCCGACCACGTTCCCTCGCTAAACGCCGTCCACCGTTGACCCTGTCCTAATTCGCAGCTTCAGAACTCTCGCAACCATCTGAGCCGCGGGCTTGAGCCCGCGCGATGCCAGGATCGCCGTGGCGTCGGTGGCTTTCGTAAATTCGCGCAGGCTAAAGCCTGTGGCTCGGTGTGGCGTTGCAGAGTTTGCATGACCCCATACCGGCGGTTCCTTGAACACGTTGACGATCGCTTGCCGAACCCACGTCTTCCGGCGCTCTACGGCCGCCACGGGGGGTCCCGGCGCGCCGGGACTACATTTTCAACGGGCTGCTAGCCGTGGCCGGGCGTTGCTGGGCCATTGATGATCGACGGCGGTACGGTGGTGCAAGATTGGATTCCGTGCTGACCGCGAAGCGTTCCGGTGATGATTGGCTCGAAGTGTTCGCGGAATGCTTTCGGTGTCATTTTGGCTTCCGCGGCGAGTGACGCCAGCATGGTCGGTGATTGAAAATCCTCCCTTTCGAGGCGAATCATGTAGGCTCTGGCCACCGTGTAGGAATAGCTGTCCAGGTCGACGCGGCGGATGCGCGTCCGGTTGGTCCGGGGATCGATCATGTCTTCAAACGGCACGGGTACGAGGTTGCCATTCTGCAATGTGACCATGACGCCCGTCGGCAGTTCCACCGCGGAATCCAGGAGCAGGCGAACGCCGCCGTGTCCCAGGTCGCGCGTGTAGCCCATGTCGCTGGTCGTCGGTCGGGCGCAGCGCAGCTCGTATCCCAGGGTCTGACCGATCACCGTGATCTTGTCGCCGCGCCCGGCGAAGCGCTGCCGAAGCTCGTCCGAGAGTATGCGCGCGAGGGGAATCTCGGACAGTCGTGGATGTCCGGCGGCGTCGACGGGCACCTCCCGGTTGAGAAGACGAGACAGCTCGTCAATGTCGCCCAGCTCGTACGCGATTCCCTCAGCCAATACGGCAACCCCGTCTTGGCGTCCCATGACGCGCCGTTTGAGGATCGCCCCCTCGATGATGTCGGCCACCTGCTTGATCGTCGTGGATTCGCGGAACTCCTCGGGAATGATTGAGAGCGTTGCCCCGGATGATTTTCCGATGCCAAGAGCGAGGAATCCGGCGTGGCGACCCATCGTGACAACCACGTACCACCGACTGGTCGTTCGCGAGTCTTCCATCAAATTGGCGACGATGGTGGAGCCCAGGTGTCTTGCAGTGACATAGCCAAAGGTCGGTATATCGCCGGGAAGCG
>JADFOB010000299.1 GCA_022563055.1 Planctomycetota bacterium | reverse complement strand
AATCCTAGGCCCCAAGTGGTTTGATGTTTCGGGGCGTTCGCGCCGCTAAGCGGTCTTCCTGAATTGTGGCCTAGTCTCCCTGGGCCGAGGGCTTTAGCCCGCGCGATGCCCCGGTCAGCGAACAGCCGCGGGGCGACGAGAAACGATATAGGTGCGCGCACCTGTTCCATGGTGATCGAAACCTCTTCCCGATGGTTATCGGTTCCGGCACCAACCGGGGTTAGCCCCTTACTCCGAACTTTCTCTTCGTTCTGCCCGCATGTTTTGGGCCGTCTCGACTCATTGGCGCCGAGACACCGGCACGGGTGTGGCCATATTCGTTGGCACAACACATCGATTCATCCTTCCCTCCAGCCCCGGAGGGGCGAAGGCATGTAGCCACGGGCGCAAGCCCTCGTTGTTCTACACATCTCGGCTTGATTATTGGCTCGGAACGGGGATCTATGGAAAATGTGAAGATAGCGAAGCAGGGAGGCTTCGCCTTATCAGTCAATGGAGTGACTAGTGCTTTGTCACACCTAAACTTACGGGTTCGTTACGGCATCAGAGCCGCGGGCGCGAGCCCGCGAACCGGTCCCACCGCTAGCGCGGTGGGCTCTGACCCGCACCCCCGGTCCCGGCAGTGCGGGCAACCGTAACCCGAAGATTGAGCTGTGACGGTGCACTAGATGCTATCCATATGGGCACAGGACGAAATGGCGACGGCGAACCTCGAAGACAAGCGACTGAACGATCGGCTGACTTAAGTCATCTCGGATCTCGGTAATCGGTCCACGGCCGGCATCCCGGCGGCCTGCGGCGGTCATGCGGAGATGACGGCCGCTTATCGCTTCTTCGATAACGACAAGGTGACGTGGGGGAAGATCATCGAGCCGCATCATGAGCGGACCCGCCAACGAATCGCTGGGCAGGAGGTGGTTCTGCTTGTGCAAGATACCTCGGAAATCGACCTGACTCGGCCGCAAGTACAAGTGGTCGGTGCGGGGCCGTTGGACGGTTCGGCGCGATTTGGCGCGTTCCTGCATTTGCTGGAGGCCTTCACGCCCAATGGAATACCTTTGGGAGGGGTATGGTGCGATATCTGGACGCGCGATGAACTGCCAACCACGAAGTCCAAACAGGACAAACGCCAACAACGCAAAGCGACGCCAATCGAGGAAAAAGAGAGCTACCGTTGGCTGCAGGGTCTGCGTCAGGCTCGTGAAGTAGCTCAGGAGTCACCGGGTGTCACCGGGTGTCACCTGCATCTGTGTGGGCGACAGCGAGGTCGACATCTACGAGCTGTTCGACGAACCGCGAGGAGATCAGAACCCGGTGCATTTGTTGATCCTCGCTTGTCACGATCGGGCGTTGACGCAGGAATCAGGCGGGGCGTGGCGACGGATGGGTGATGCGTTGCTGAGCGCACCGATACTGTTCACTCATGCGATTTCCGTGCGGGGTCGCAAGGCCAAAGTATCGTGTGAAACGCGAGGACGTCGCCAACCTCGCGAGAACCGAGCGACGGAAGTTGAGGTGCGTGCGGCACCGGTGACGCTGCGTCCTCCGTGGCGTCCCGACCGCGTGTTGTCACCCGTGACCGTGCATGTGGTGTCGGTTCGTGAGATTGATCCGCCCGAGGACGACGCGCCAGTGGAGTGGATTCTGGTGACGACGCTTGGCATTGGGGATGTCGAACAGGTGCGTGAGGTGATTCAGTATTACACGGTCCGCTGGATGATCGAGGTACTATTTCGGACGTTGAAGTCCGGCTGCCGCGTAGAGCAACGGCGGTTCGAGCACATCGATCGGCTGCTGCCGTGCCTGGCGGTGTATCTGATCATTGCTTGGCGAATCCTGTTTGCATGTCGCCTTGCCCGTAGTTGCCCCGACATTGATTGCGAAGCGGTGTTCGAACCGTCGGAGTGGAAATCGGTTTGGACGGCCATGCATCGCCACCCACCGCCGCAGACTCCACCTCGCCTTGCGAGCATGGTCCGGCTAATCGCCCAGTTGGGCGGCTACGTGAACCGCCCAACCCGCCGCGACCCGCCGGGTCCGCAGACGCTTTGGCTTGGCCTCCAACGCATGCGCGACCTCGCCTGGACCTGGGATGTTTTCGGGCCAGGAGCCGATCAATGACTTGTGTAGAACAACGAGGGCGCAAGCCCG
>JADFOB010000298.1 GCA_022563055.1 Planctomycetota bacterium | reverse complement strand
TCGGCTCAGCACTCTTGCGTTGCAAGTCGGAGTTCTGACCCTCCACATAAACCTCCAGATACGACTCCGTATCACACCGCCCAAAGCAATCCGAAAACTCCGCCACAAAGGCGCCAAGTCCACGTCCAACTCGCTGAATTTCTGCGACATCCATGCCTCGCTCCTGTCAAAGAACATAAATCGTTTCCATGACAGAGGTTATCGATCCGACACCACGTTCAGCTTGAGCCCACTTTGCGCTGTAGTACTAAGGCTGAGCGTTGACCTGCCAGCGACCTCGCTATCGCCGCTGCCGGGGTTTGATACCACAAATGATGACCACACCCAATTGCCAATCGGCTTTCCAGCGGTTTCAATGCCGTTGGTGACGCCCGTGGACAACGGACAATCCAAGTATACCTTCGATCGCGTGGCTAGGACGCTTGCCAGCGTACTGGTCGTGGCAGCCGTGTTGATGCTGCTTCGCTACCTGTCGGACGTCCTGCTGCCCTTCGCCGCAGCCGTCGCGCTGGCCTATTTGCTGAACCCGCTCGTCAACGTCTTTGAGCAAAAGACCGGGCGACGGGGACTTGCCGTCGCCCTGACGATCGGCGGGCTGGCGATCCTGGGTCTTGCCTTTGTCGTCACCGTCGTTCCCCTGGTTGTCACTCAGGCAAGCCGCTTCTCGAACGACCTCCAAAGGCTACAGAGCGACCTGGCTGCGACCATGCCGACTCCCGCGTTGCCGGCGGAGGAACTCGGCGAGGACTCCGCGGGCACTGCGGACGAGGTCGACCAGGAGAAATCCGCGCTGGGCTGGAGCGAGCTGGTGCAGGGGTGGCAGCTCTACCGCGGTTCAGCCGAGCATCTGCCGCGCACCGAGCGCTTCAAGCGCCTGCTTAACAGCGTGTCGGGCACCGGTATTGGCGATGTGCTTCAGCGCGCCATTGACTACACGAACACCGAGGAGTTCAACGAGCTTCTTGTGAGCACGGCCAAGCGGGTCGCCGTGGGCGGTTGGACGGTCCTGGCGTTCTTCGTGAACATGCTGCTGGCCCTGACGGGGCTGGTTATTGTTTTTCTCTACCTGGTGTTCCTGCTGCTCGATTTCCCGGAGTATGCGCGTACTTGGCCCTCCTTCCTGCCGCCGCAATACCGCGACCAGATCGTGGAGTTTCTCAGCGAGTTCAACGTGGCGATGCGGCGGTATTTCCGCGGGCAGGCGGTTGTCGCCGGAGCCACCGGCGTCCTCTTCGTCATCGGGTTTTCGATCATCGGCTTGCCGATGGCTGTTCCATTCGGACTGTTTCTGGGGCTCTTGACCATGGTCCCCTATCTTCAGACGGTCGGTCTGATCCCAGCCCTTTTGCTGGCGGGGCTGCGGGCGATTGAAGGCGACTCGAGTTTTACCGCGTCCATCCTCCTGACACTGCTCGTCTTCGCGGTCGCCCAGGTGATCCAGGATACGCTGCTCACGCCGCGGATCATGGGGAAGGCCACGGGTTTACGACCCGTCGCGATACTGCTCGGCGTCTTCGTGTGGGGCAAACTCCTGGGCTTCCTGGGTGTTCTGGTCGCGATTCCGCTGACGTGCCTCGGAATCGCCTACTACCGGCGATATGTGCTCATGCATTCGGTGGAAGCCACGAAGCTGCCGGTGGAGACGTAGTCCCCTGCCAGAGTGGGCAGCGACCGTGTACCGGTGTGCCACTGCTCTGTGAGCAGTGCCGGGAGCGCGCGGGTCTGCGGGAGCCATGGCTGGCAAGATCACGGCACCCGCCGAACCTTGTCGACAGGTTGCGCGAGGACAAGTTCCGGTCTCATCACAGCTATGACCGATGTCGCCGTTCACGCACGTCGCTTGAGAGCCTGTCTGGCGGTTGCGATCGGATGGGCGGCGATCGTGTCTCTCGGTCTGCTCGGTCGGGCCGAGGCCCATCGTTGGGGATTCTTGCTCGCGCCGCCGCAACTCGAAGCGCTCCGGTCCGCATTGGTCTGGCACGTCGGATCGGCGGCTGCCCTCGGTCTGGTTCTTGCGATCCTGCGGAATCGGGAACGCATTGGGGGCATCTGGAGCAAGCTCGCCCTGGCTTGCCTGCCGTTGTTGCTGCTGCTCTCGACAGATCGAATCGCGACGGTCGCCTATCGCCCGATCGTGGAGAGAATCGAGATGCACCAG
>JADFOB010000297.1 GCA_022563055.1 Planctomycetota bacterium | reverse complement strand
GGCTATTGGATGTGGTCTCTTTCAAGCGGTTTCCTTCTGGCACCACCCCTTCGTGCCGACGCTCTTGTCCGCCGGTTTCCTATTGCAGGTGTTCTGGGCTCGTCACCGCCGGCCGGTTGGACCAAGAGCTGAGCCGACCGACCCCGGTATGATCCGCCGGAATCTGTTGATCGTGGCTGTCACATTGGTCATGGCGTCGCCGATTCTCTATCTGATGATTCACGGACCGATGCTTAACCCACTGCCACGGGATTACCTGGCGGAGGAGCTCCGAACCGTCGCCTTCCCTTTGATGCACGGCAACTTGTGGTTGTGGGCCATGGGCGCCATCGGCGTGGTTGCGTGCGTAGTCCGTGCGGATTGGGCGTCGCGGCTTTTGGTATCGTGCCTGGGCATAGCCGCCGCCGCGCAGATACCGGGTTACCTTCGTATCTACGGTGGACAGTGGGCGGACACTCTTCCCACCTTTGTTCCGCACGAGTTTCAGCGTCTGTTTCAGTTGGGCTGGGCGATCGCGATTGGTATTGGCTTGGATGCTACGATCCGGGCGGGCGCTGCGCGGGTTGGCGACCTGCGCAACCGGCGGCGCGCGGTGTTGGCAATGACGCTGGCGGGCGCCCTCATCACCGGAGCGTGGGGTTTGGTTACGGCACCGAACGAACTTCGACGCTTCTTGCAACACGAACCGCTTCCTGCGCGCTTTGACGGCGCGACGCGATGGATCTTGGCCAACACGAGCATCGACGACGTCTTCGTCTGCGAGCCGGCGATGGCCTTTCGTTGGCTCCACTGGTCGACCGGCCGAAAGGTGTGGCTGCTGACGGAGGGACACAGCAATCCTCGCGTGGATTGGACCGAGCGTCACAGCGTCTTGATAGCGATGGAAGACGCGCCGTCCCCTCGTGCTTTTTGGGATCTTGCGCACGGGAATGGAATCAACTACTTCATTCCGTCCGCCGAGTGGAATCCGCGTGCGGTCATTGAACCCGGTAGCGCGCGGGCGGAGGTCTTTCGCTACGTCCGGTTGGTCTACGGCGACCTGAGCGCCGTCGCCATTTACCAAGTTCTTGACTCCCCAACGCCGTAACCGGCGGTATGGATTCTCCACGTCCCGACGAACGCTTGGTGAGAAAAACCGCACCATCCACGACCGCCGCGCACGGGCGCCGTGGCTGCTCTGGAGAGGCGATGCGCATCGGGCACGAGACGACGTTTCGTGGTCGTTTACCTGTAGCACCTTAGGGGTACGGAGGTGTGGCTGGGCCTCGGACCGCGTGGTATCCCTCAACCGCGAAGGTTATCGGGTCAGGGAAATTGCTCAGCCAAGAGGGCACGGGCAACGAAACTCGCCCGACGGAGATGACGATGTAGTCGTGCCGACAGCATGCAGATCAGACAGCGTTATCGAGAGGAAACAGCGTGAGCCAAGAGGGCGTCCACCACCAAGACCCGATCGCATCCGAGCTGGTTCAAGAGGATGCATCCTTCGCAGACATCGTCGTTCAGTTCGTGGAAGGGCTCGATGCCCGGCTCGCGAAGATGCACGATGCCATCGAGAAGTCCGATTTTGAGGCCCTGCGCGGGGCAGCCCACCAGCTCAAAGGCAGCGGCGGCGGCTATGGGTATCCCATCCTGACCGAACTCGCTGCGGAACTCGAACGCTTTGCGCAGTCCGGGATCCTCGATGACTGCAAGACGGCGCTCGATGGGCTCAAGAACACCTGCTCGCGCGTTGTCGTGGACACCGACGCCTGACACGCTCCTTCGCGCAGTCAGTCACCACCGGGCTGATCGCCCACCGACCCGCTAACCCTGGTGGCCATCGTGGTAGTGCTCGTAGGGGTCTCGGCCGTCGCCTGCCTGTTGCCTGCCCGGCGGGCGGCACGCCTCGACCCGATGGTTGCGCTCAGGATCGAGTGACACAGACGGTCAAGGCTTGCATTTCCCCGCGCTACCAGCGTCGAAGATAGCTTGGATCTCCGTCGCGGAGAGGGCGCGGTTGAAAATATCCACCTCGTCGATATGGCCGATAAACTCTCTGAGGATAGAAGGATGCGCATGTATGCCAATCAGTAGTGGGTTGTCGTTCGTCAAATCCCCAGGTTCAAACGTAGGATTGAACACTAACACCACCTCACCGTCGACATGCAAGCGCCCCCCGTCC
>JADFOB010000037.1 GCA_022563055.1 Planctomycetota bacterium | reverse complement strand
GAGCGCTCCCTGCGCGTCCTGGATGGCATGGTGGCGGTTTTTGACGCCAAGGAGGGAGTCGAGGCGCAGTCGGAGACGGTTTGGCGCCAGGCGGACAAGTACCATGTCCCCCGGATCTGCTTCATCAACAAAATGGACCGGATTGGGGCGGATTTCGAGCGGAGCGTCGAGTCGATTCAAGAACGGCTCCACGCCAATCCCGCCGTTGTCCAGATTCCGATCGGGGCAGCCGGCGACTTCGTCGGCGTGGTCGACCTGATCGAGATGAAGGCGATCCACTACCGGGGCGAGGAGCTGGGCGCGTCGTTCACCGTGACGGACATCCCGGTTGAGATGGTTAAGTCTGCCCAATGCTGGCGTGAGCGTCTTCTGGAGCGCGTGGCGGAAACGTCGGAGAGCCTCATCGAGAGATACCTTCAGGGTGACGCGCTGGGGGCACAGGAAATCCGCAGCGCCCTTCGCGCCGCCACGATCGCTCGGAAGCTGACACCCATCCTGTGCGGTAGTTCACTTCGCTATATAGGCGTTCAGCCGATGCTGGATGCCGTGTGCGATTACCTGCCGAGCCCGCGTGATATGCCGCCGGTCAAGGCGATCGATGTCAAACATGCGGACAAAGTCCACGAGCTTCCCTGCGATCCGAACGGTCCGGTGGTGGCGCTTGTGTTTAAGACCGTCGCGGAAAAGCCGGTGGATCTCTTCTACGTGCGTGTCTATTCGGGCACGCTCAGGCCTGCCACCAGACTGCTCAACGCCAACACGGGGGAGAAGGAGAATGTGGCGCGGATCTACCGGATGTTTGCCAAACGCCGGGACCAGTTGGACGAAGCTCCCGCGGGGGATATCGTAGCGCTGATCGGGCCTAAGCGGGCGCTCACGGGGCACACGCTGTGTGATCCCAGGGCGGCGGTCCTGCTCGAGTCGATTACGTTCCCCGAGACAGTGATTAGTGTCTCGGTGGAGCCCAAATCGTCCAAGGATCGCGACCGGTTGCTAGCGGCGCTGGCGGCTCTGGAGCGCCAGGATCCGACGGTGTCCGTGGTCATCAACGAGGAGACCGGGCAGACGCTGATTTCGGGTATGGGCGAGCTGCACTTGCAGATTGTGGTGCAACGCCTTCGTGATGAGATGAAGGTGGACGTAGCTGTGGGAAAACCACGCGTCTCCTACCGTGAAAGCGTCTCGATGGCCGGCGAAGGCGAGGCGCGGTTCCAACGTCAGATTGGTGGTCGGGAGCACTTCGCAGGCGTGAAACTGCGGCTCGAGCCACGCCCGCACGCCGCTGACGGTCCCCATTTCGAGATTGTCTGCGCGGTGGAGCCGGGTACGCTCTTACCGGATTATGTGCGTGCGATCGAGGGGGGAATCACCGAGGGCGCCCAGAGCGGGATTCTGGGCGGCTACCCGGTGATTGACTGGACAGCCACGATCCTCGACGGGCAACAGCATGACCAGCACAGTTCCGAGCTGGCCTTCGAGACCGCCGGTCGGATCGCTTTCTTCGAGGCGATGGGGGCAGCAGGACCGATCCTGCTCGAGCCCATCATGGACGTTGAGGTGGTGACGGCGGACGAGTACCTCGGGAAGATCATCGCCGACCTCAACGCGCGAAAAGCGACGGTCCGCCAGGCTGTGCTGCGCGGCGCGAACCGTGTCATCCACGCCGAAGTCTCGCTGGCGCAGATGTTCGGATACGTGACCCGCCTTCGAAGCCTGTCTCAGGGGCGGGCGACCGCCACCATGGAGCCCTCCCGCTACGCCCGCGTCCCTGAGAGCACCATGAAAGCGTTGGTCGGCTAGTGCTTTGTCACACCTATACTTACGGGTTCGTTACGGCATCAGAGCCGCGGGCGCTACAGTGCGAACCCAGTCCTTCTGCGGAAAAACCGCTAAACACGTACCGGACGCCAGTCCGCGGACCCGTCCCACCGCTAGCGCGGTGGGCTCTGCCCCGCACGTCCGGTCTGAGCAGTGGGGGCAACCGTAACCTTGCGATTGTGCTGTGATGGTGGACCAGTGCGAGGCGAAGACTCCGGTAAGAATCTCCATAATTGCGGTTGACAGGGTTGCAGAAGGGCTTATTCTTACTGGTCTCGAGTTTTCCGGTTTGTAGGTTCCCGGACGGAATCCGGTAGCGGGGAGTGTGACGGCCTTGAGTTCAAAGAGTTCCAAGAGTCCAAAGAGTTCCAAGACAAGAATCCGGATTCGGATGGAAGCCTACGATTCCCAGGCGTTGGATGCGTCGGCTCGCGAGATTGTGGAGCAGGCAAAGCGTACCAGCGCCAAGGTGCACGGTCCGATTCCTCTGCCGACGCGGATCGAGCGGTATACGGTGCTTCGAGGTCCTCACATCGACAAGAAGTCGCGTGAGCAGTTCGAGATTCGGACGCACAAGCGGATCATCGACATCAGCGAGCCGACGGCTCGCACGGTCGAGGCGATCAACCGCATTCAGGTGCCCGCCGGTGTGTTTGTGAAGATCAAGACGTAGCGCGGGGCGCTTTTTTGGTGCGGACACCGGCGGTGGTCTCGGCGTCGCGACAGGTTTCTCTTTTGTCATTACAACTAGGATCGTGTGAGCTTCATCGCACGGAGGGCGGAATTGAAGTCGCCTTTGGTGTAGCGAGGCACAGCGAGTGTAACCCATGAGATTGGGAATACTGGGTAGAAAGATCGGTATGACACGCGTTCTGGACGAGAGCGGACAGGTGGAACCGGTCACGGTCGTTCAGGCCGGTCCTTGCGTGGTCTTGCAGGTCAAGACCCGCCAGACGGATGGCTACGATGCCGTTCAGCTCGGTTTTGAGGACTGCAAACCGCACCGTTCCACGCTCCCGCTGATCGGCCATGCTGCCAAAGCGGGGACGGGGCCGAAGCGGTTTGTCCGTGAAATTCGGTTGGATGCGCCGGCCGAGGTGGCGTGTGGTGATGTCGTGACGGTCCAGCAGTTTGCCGATGCCGGTGTGAGCTTCGTCGACGTGGCTGGTACAACGAAGGGCTGTGGTTTCACCGGCGTGATGAAGCGCTGGGGGTTCGGCGGGAAAGAGGCGTCTCACGGCGTGGAGAGGAAGCATCGGTCGGCTGGTAGTATCGGCGGGCACGCGGACACCGGTACGGGTCGGGGAGTCAAGAAGGGCAAGCGGATGGCTGGTCAGTCGGGCAACGTGCGGCGGACGGTCATGTCGGTGCGCCTGCTCAAGGTCGATCTCGAGAACGATCTGATGCTGATTCGCGGGAGCATTCCCGGTCCGGCGGGTTCGTGGGTCGAGGTGCGGCAGGCGAAGAAGAAGGGCTGACGCAATGCTTTCGGTTCCCATCTTCAACACGGTCGGTGATCAGCTTGGTACGATGGATATCGACCCTGCTGTTCTGGGCGGCGCTGTGCGTGTCCAGTTGATTAAACAGGCGATCGTGGCCTTTTTGGATCACCAACGCCATTTCAGTGCTCGGACGAAAGGGCGCTCGCAGGTCGTCGGTTCGGGGCGCAAGTTGTACCGGCAGAAGGGTACGGGCAACGCTCGGGCGGGCAACATTCGGACCCCGTTGCGTCGCGGTGGCGGGTGTACGTTCGCCAAGCGGGGCGTCCACGGCGTGAAGAGGTTTCCCAAGAAAATGCGCCGTCTGGCTCGTGACAGTGCGATCCTCGCCAAGATTCAAGCGCAGGAGGTGGTCATCCTTGATGATCTGGTATGCACGGAGCCCAAGACAAAGCCGTTTGCCTCGATGTTGACGGCGCTGGGCGTCCACCGTGGCTGCCTGCTCGCGCTGGATGAGCGGAATGAGAATGTCTACCGGTCGGGGCGCAACATTCCGGATACCGACATCCGGTTGGTGGAGGAGTTGAACGCCTACGAGGTGTTGTTACGTCCGAAGGTGATTTTCACCAAGCGGGCTTTCGAGCGGCTCACGGCGGATCCCGTGAAGCACTTCGGCGAGAGTTCGGACGAGTAGATTCAGACGATAGCGATGGACATTTTTCAGATAGTCAAGCGACCGCTCGTAACCGAGAAAGGTACGCACCAGGCCCAGCAGTCGCACGCGGCCACGGGCAGCATGCCGGCGCGGGGTGGGTCGTACGCGTTCGAGGTGGATCGCGGCGCGTCCAAACCGATGATTAAGCTGGCGATCGAGAAGATCTACAGCGTCAAGGTTCAGTCGGTGCGAACCTCCAATCGTCGCGGGAAGAAGCGCCGGTACCGGTACAAGATCGGGCACACGCGTTCCTGGAAGAAGGCTGTGGTGGTCCTCGATGCGGACTCGCACATTGATCTGTTTTAGGGTTAGGGTTGGTCTGAAGTGGATGGTGGATGAGTCGCCGCAGTGGGCGTCCTGGATTTCTTTCGAGCAGTAACGATGGCTGTCATCAAGTATAAGCCAACATCGCCGGGTCGCCGGGCCTCCTCCGTGAATGACTTTGCGGAGCTCACGGACAAGCACAAACGCCCCGAGAAATCGCTTTGCGAGCGTATCTGCCGCAAGGGTGGGCGGAACCATCATGGGCGAATCACGGCGAGGCATCGGGGCGGCGGGGCCAGGAAGATCTACCGGAAGATCGATTTCAAGCGGAACAAAGACGGCATTACGGGCAAGGTTCTGGCGATCGAGTATGATCCGAACCGGACCTGCCACATTGCCCTGATCGAGTATGCGGATGGCGTGAAGAGCTACGTTCTGGCTCCGGCGGGGCTCACCGCCGGCGACGATGTCGAAAACGGCCCAAACGCCGAGCCCAAGGTCGGCAACACGCTTCCGCTACGCAACATCCCGACCGGGATGGACGTCCACAACATTGAATTGAACGCCGGACAGGGTGGGAAATTCGCCCGTAGTGCGGGGGCGTCGGCACGGCTTCTTTCCCGCAGCGATTCCTGGGCGATTATCGTTCTGCCGTCCGGCGAGATGCGCGAGGTTCGCGTGGAATGCCGCGCAACGATTGGACAGATCGGGAACGTCGAACATCAGAATCTGCGGTGGGGTAAAGCCGGGCGAACGCGGCACAGGGGTCGTCGTCCGCACGTTCGGGGCACCGCCAAGAACCCGGTTGCGCACCCGTTGGGCGGTGGCGAAGGTCGTAGCGGGGGCGGACGACATCCGTGTAGTCCGACCGGCGTGCTGGCCAAGGGTGGCCGAACGCGCTCGCGCACCAAGGTCTCCAACAAGCGCATCTTGCGACGGCGTAAGAGCAAACGCTATGGGCAGCTTGTGTTGCCTAAGAAGAAATAGAATGTGACTAGGGCGTGCCCCGGACGTCAGAAGAACGTCAGCGGGCTGCCATCGTGGCAAATTAGTGGTGGAATAACGGTCGTACGCAACGCTGGGGCGTTGGACGGCGGCCAGCGGCGACGTGAACGACGCCGGTGATGTGAGGAGATGGTCGATATGGCGCGGTCGCAGAAAAAGGGACCCTTTGTCGACGAGAAGCTTTTTAAGAAGGTGATGATGCAGCGTGACGCTACGTCGGCACCACCGATTAGAACGTGGGCGCGGCGATGCACCATCGTTCCGGAGTTCGTCGGACAGCGTTTCGAAG
Source organism: Planctomycetota bacterium (assembly GCA_022563055.1). Next base: position 3,017 of record JADFOB010000037.1, on the reverse strand, counting down.
TGCACAACGGTAAAGTGTTCATCGGCGTCTACGTGACCGACGAGATGGTGGGACATAAGCTGGGCGAGTTCAGCCCCACGCGCACGTTCCGTGGTCACGCTCGTGGTAAACGCAGAAGGTAAGCGGGCGATTGGGTCGGCCGACGGCACGGGCTTTGGGCTTGTTGAGGCAATGAGTATGGAACAGGATTGGACAGCCCAACATCGTTTCGCTCGGATCGCGCCTCGCAAGGTGCGGCTGGTGATCGACTTGATTCGCGGTCGGCGGTGCGACGAGGCGATGGAGCAGTTGCGTTTCAATAACCGGCGAGCAGCCTATTTCATTCGCCACGTGCTCAAGTCCGCCATGGTCAACGCGGACGAGCAGGAAGCGGATATGTCTCGGTTGTATATCAAGGTGGCCAGGGTGGACGGCGGACCCTATCAGCGGCGCTGGCGCCCCAAGGACCGCGGGCGCGTGCATCCGATCGCGAAGCGAACGAGCCACATTATCGTAACGGTGGCGGACGAGTAGAGGAATTGAGGCATACGCACTTGCGAGTTGGTTCGCGGGCGTAGCGGGAGTAGAACGTGGGTCAGAAGATTCACCCCATCGGTTTTCGCATTGGTATCACGGAGGACTGGCGTTCGCGCTGGTTCGCCCCCAAGGCAGCCTTTGCCGAGTTCCTCATCGAGGATCAGAAGATTCGGCGGTTTCTGGACGACCGACTGAACAAGCAGCCGCCCTACGCGGCTGTCGCCCGCGTCGATATCGAGCGCACGCGCGACGAAGTCAAGGTCATGCTTCACACCGCCAGACCGGGGCTGGTCATCGGTCCCAAGGGGGCGGAGATCGACCGACTCAAAGAGGCGCTCGAGGACATGATCCGGCGGAAGATCAACCTGAACGTCATCGAGATCAAGGTTCCCGACGCGAACGCGAAGCTGATTGCGGAGTCGATCTCGGAGCAGCTCAAGAAGCGTTCGGCCTATCGGCGCGCGATGAAAATGCGTGTCGACGCGGCGATGGCCTCGGGTGTGAAGGGTGTGAAGATTCAGTGTGCCGGTCGTCTGGGCGGCGCTGAGATGTCCCGGCGTGAAACGCAGCTTCGCGGGTCGATCCCGCTGCACACGTTGCAAGCGAACATCGACTACGGCATGGTCGCCTGCCGCACGACCTACGGCATCATCGGCATCAAGGTCTGGGTTTATCGTGGGCGATACGGCGAAGAGGTTGATCTGGAAGATGTTTCGCGTGAGCGGCGAGGGCGCGGCGAGCGCCGGCGGGGTAAGAGGGGTTAGGCCGATTTCGGCGCGAGGCGGCTCACCAGCGTCGCGCGGAGCCGGTCCGAAGATGGCTTGGAGACCGTTTCATGGCGATGATGCCCAGACGTGTCAAGTGGCGTAAGAGCCAGCGTGGCAAGATCCGCGGCGTGGCGTCTCGCGGCAATACGGTCGCCTTCGGTGAATACGGCTTGCAGGTGCTTAAGTCGGGATGGATCACTGCCCGTCAGATCGAGGCCGGTCGCGTGGCGGCTACGCACTACCTTCACCGCGAAGGGCGCGTGTACGTGCGGATCTTCCCGCACAAGCCCGTGTCGGCCAAACCGCTGGAGGTGCGGATGGGCAAGGGGAAGTCCGACCCGGCGTTCTGGGTCGCTTGCGTGCGTGAAGGACTGCTTCTCTACGAGATCGGCGGCGTGGAAGAGGATGTTGCCCGTGGCGCGTTGCTGCGTGTAGCGCACAAGATGCCGTTTCGGTGCCGATTCGTGCGGCGTCGCCATGGCTTGTGATTCTTGCGACCATGTGGCGCTGCTGGAAGGTGATTCCAGCCATCGGGCCGGGTGGAGACGGGGCAAATGAATACCGCTGAAGTACGGACCATGAAGAGCGCGGAGTTGCACGTGGAGTTGGATCGACTCCGCCGGCATGTGTTTGACCTTCGAGCCCAGGCGGTGACGGAGAAGCTGGAGAATCCGTATCAGATTACGCACACGCGACGCGAGATTGCCCGGGTTCTGACGATTCTGCGGGAGCGCGGCCAGCGGGTTAGCTAGCAGGTTCGGCGAGATAGAGACGTCGGCAGGCGGGCAGAGGTTCGAGCGGAGCTGTGAACGGAAAGGAACGCGAGGGACGATGACCGACACGATCGCATTACCGACAGAGGCCCGCACGCGGGGTAAACGCACCGGACGTGTTGGCACGGTGGTCTCCGACAAGGGGGACAAGACGATCAAGGTGAAGTACGAGTACACGAGGAAGCATCCCATGTATGGAAAATACATGAGACGCAGGACGATACTTCACGCTCACGACGAACGAAACGAGGCCAAGACAGGGGACGTCGTCGAGGTGATGGCGTGTCGCCGGATGTCGAAGACCAAGTTCTGGCGATTGGTCCGGATTGTCAGGGCTGATTAAGACTGTCAAAGACGTGCCGGACCGACCGGCGCACGAAAGTCCGTTGGGAACCCAGAGATGATACAACGACAAACCATCGTCGACGTGTGCGACAACACCGGGGCGAAACGGGCGATGGTGATCAACGTGTATAAGGGCAGCACGGCCGCTCGGGGCAAGAAACGCCTCAAGCACGCCAAAATCGGAGATATCGTGCTGGTGACGGTAAAGAAGTCGTTGCCCAACAGCGAGTTTTCCGGTGGGGTGGATCGGCGGGACCGGTCGAAGCGGCGAAAGGCCAAGGCGGTTGTCGTTCGCTGCAAAATGGCGACGCGGCGGCGAGACGGGAGCTACGTCCGCTTCGACAGCAACGCCGTGGTCTTGCTGGACGACAAGAACGAACCGCGCGGAACGCGTATCTTCGGGGCGGTTGCCCGGGAACTGCGTGAGCGGAACTTCATGAAGATTGTCTCGCTGGCGGAAGAGGTGGTCTGAACCGGCTGCCGGGATGCGGCCCATAGCGACAGGGTGCAGGCGAGCCGGTGGACAATGAGCCGGCGGACAATGAGTGACCAACATGGCGGGACACATTAAAAAGAGCGACATCGTGCAGGTGAGCAGCGGCGACCACCGCGGTGC
>JADFOB010000036.1 GCA_022563055.1 Planctomycetota bacterium | reverse complement strand
AGCGCTAGACCGTCGCTTGGGGGAAACATAGCCCCACGCCGGGCGGGATGAGAATCGAAACAAGGGGTATTGGAATGCGAACCAACAAAGTGAACGATCCGGAGAACTTCGAGGTGCCCGTGGTCAGCGGGCGGCCAGAACCCCAAGCCCCGGAGGGGCGACACATCGGCTCACAAAAACCGTTCTGCACCGGGGATAAAACAAAGTGGCGCGGGCGCCCCATCCTTCGGGTACTCCCCAAGGGTGGGGGACGGAGTCGTGAGGCGAAGGTGCAGAGATTGCGGAGTAAGAATGGCGAATGTCGAATAGCGAAAGAGGAGGGAGCATACGCTCCGCTATTCCCCATTCGCCATTCACTGTGCCGCCCCTCCGGGGCTCCGGGGCGTCGGTGGAACATGGACCACGGGCTTACGCCCGTGGCTAGGCACTTTCGCCCCTCCGGGGCTACTGTTCTTGACCCCGGGGGCGTCTGGAGGGCATCGACGCCTGATCGTTCTCCGGTTGGCGTGTGCACGGTCTCATCGGAGTTGTCGGAACTGATGGCCTTGTTGTAGTGCGGGCTCAGCCGGAGTACCCTTCGCCGCCGGCAGCGCATCACGGGGTGGAGCTGGAATCCGTGTCCCGATCCGGTGGGAACCGCGTGGTGGGGCGTCCTTAGCCAATGAGATTCTTGCGGGCCGACATCGTTCGCTGGTCCGTGCGGGGCGTCCCGAGGTTTACCAACTGCGGAGCGCGGGTTCCGGTCGACCGCGAGCCGACAAGACTCTGCGTGAAAGCAAACAGCGCATGAGGGATGGCTCTCGAATAGACCAAGCGCGTTCCAAACTCATGAGCCCATGAGTTCCGAGCCCACGAGGGGCGGGTCCACGGACCGTGAGGTGCAGCCTCAGGCATTGTGAGGCACACGCTTGCAAGTCATGGGAATCAGCAACGCGGGCCACAAGCCGCCTTGGCGGCAAAACTGGTAAGGAGACTGAAGATGAAACATCGGCGCGACCATGAGCGTGGCGCGGATGAGCCTGGATCCCAGCCTTTCTCGGAGGCCGCGATTGTCTCACTTTGATTGAAACAAATCACACCCGTGCCTTCGTAGGGTATATCATACGGGTAAAGGATTGGTGAAGCTCGATGCGCGCGCTGTTGATTACCCTACCGATGGTTTGGGCAGCTTCCCAGGGCGTAGCGCAGGTGGACACGCGTCCCGAGGCGCCGCCTGTGGCCGCCGGCATACCAGCCGTGACCGCCATAGAGGCGGACGCCGTGACGGTCATCTTTGTGGAACGCGTGGGTGCCTACTGGTCGCTTGGCCCCACATTGAAGGACGTCCGCGCCTACCTCGCTGCACACGGCGTGGCCGGGCGTTTGTACGTCCGCTACTTGGATGATCCCACGACGGCGTCCTCGGGAGCGGTCCGCACAGAGGTCGGCGTCTACACCGACGGCGACCACGAGCCCACCGCCCCGTTCCTACGAAAACAGCGCGAGGCCGAGTTGGTCGCCTCAGTCACGGTGGAGTCGCGTCGCTTGAGTCTCTCCAAGACGTGTGCGCGGATGAACACGTGGATCGCGTTTCACGGCTACGAGCGTGTGGGGCCCGTCACCGAAATCTATGGGGTTTCGACCGCCCAGACGAGCGACGCGGGGCTGGTGGAGATTCAGATGCCGATTCGAGTGGCTCCAGTGCTGCCGTCGGAGCCTGCACCGAGCGATCGCCCGGCAGGCGAAGCGCCCAGCCTCAGCGTCGTTGAGGTTCTGTTTGCGGGTCCGGTGGATGTTGAACTTGAAGGGCCGCCCGCACCGGAACCGAGGGGCCATGCGGAGGGTGCGCTGCAACCGCCGGGTAGCACGTCAACGGAGGCCGGCGAGAAGGAAGCGACGGGTGGGTCCGGCGTTTGGGGTAAGACGGCGTCGCCGATGGAAGATGCGCTCGTGCCCATAGCGGATCTGGTCGCCGCCGGCGCGTTGGATCGCGTTGCTCAGCGGTTGATCCCGGACTCCGGCGTACTTCTGGCGGACGAGCAGCTCTGGCTGGGCCAGTTGGTCTTCCGCGTCCGCGCGGTCCTCAACGGCATTGCGCGGATCTATCCCGATGAAGGAGAGATAGCCGCGGACCTTGCCGAGGCGGTCAAGCTGCGATACGAGCAACTGGCATCCGAGCGTAAGCACGATCCGCTGGCCAGGGCGGTCGTACGCGTTGACCCGCTGAACGATCCGCTGGCCGCCCGGAAGGAGGCGATGATTCGGGACTTGGATCGCTTGTCGTTCCGCGTGGCGGTGAAGGCCGTCACCGCTGATGAGGCGTTTGGCCAAGTGCTCGACGTGATCGAACGGACCCACACGGTTGTCCGTACCAAACACGGCGATTCGGGCTAGCGCTCTGTCGCCGATGTCGTGATGCGTAATCCAACGGAGCTGGATGTGTGCTCCCGACGTACGTCGGGACTCTTGAGCAGTGCTTTTGGTACGACCCGCACGGTGCTATCCGGTCCCGATGCGTCGGGACTCAAGAGCAGTGGCACACCGGGAGCGCCGGCGAGCCCATTTGTGCCCTTCGTGTCAGAAAAGCTGTTGGTGATTCTACTCTCTTGTGGGTGTGAAGTGCGGCTTGTGGGTGTACACAAGGTCAACGTAAATATGTACTTAGGGCTGTTTCTCGGCCCTTGTTCTTCTGGAAGCTGCCGTGTATCGTGGTTGAAACATGTTATTTTCCCTTGCCAAAGGCAACCGATGAGGTAGGCTGTAGGGTTGCGTACGGGTGTCTTCGGCGCGGAGGTGCCCGTCGTTTTCAGTCCAGCCGTTGTATCGCCGCAGCTAGTCAGAGTGAGTGAATAGGATGAAGAGCGGACCGGTAACAGGAACGGGCGATACCGCCGTGGCGAGTGGGGTCGAGTGTCTCGAGTTCGAGAAGCCGCTGCTCCGCATCCAAAACGACATCGCGGAGATGGAGCAGGAGCAGCGCGAGACGTCTCGGGACTTGACCACCGACATCAAGCAGCAGCGCTCTCGGTTCAAGACTACGTTGAAGCGGCTCTACGCCGGGCTCACGCCTTGGGAAACGGTGCTGGTGGCCCGCCACCCCAAGCGGCCTCAGTCGACCGACTACCTCCGTCTGGCGTTCCGGGATTTCTGTGAACTTCACGGGGATCGCATCTTCGGCGACGACGGGGCGCTGCTCACGGGATTTGTCCGCATCGGTGGTCATCGGGCGATGTTCATCGGCCACAACAAGGGCAAGGACGTCAAGGAACGGCTCGCGTGCAACTTCGGCTGTGCGCATCCGGAGGGCTATCGCAAGACTCTGGCGAAGATGCGCCTGGCGGAGAAGTTCCATCTGCCCGTCGTTTGCCTGATCGATACGCAGGGCGCGTACCCCGGTATCGGTTCGGAGGAGCGGGGTATCTCCACAGCCATTGCGGTCAATCTCATGGAGATGTCGCGTCTGCGCACGCCGATCGTCTGCGTGGTGATTGGTGAGGGCGGTAGCGGCGGGGCACTGGGAATCGGCGTGGGCGACCGGGTCGCCATGTTTCAGCATTCGTTCTATTCGGTGATCTCGCCGGAGGGTTGCGCCGCAATTCTGTGGAAGACAGCCGACCAGCGGAAACATGCCGCGGAGGCGCTGAAGCTCACCGCCCGCGAACTCATGAAGCTCGACGTGATCGACCAGATCATTCCGGAGCCGCTTGGCGGTGCCCACCGCGATCCGGACGCGGCTGCCGCGAGTCTCGAGAAGTTCATCTGCACATCGCTTGACTCGCTCAAGCGGTTGACCATCGATTCGCTGTTGCGCAAGCGCCAGGAGCGCATTCGGAATCTGGGCGGTTTCTACGAATCTCCACAAGAGTTGAAGATGTCCAAGGAGGCCGAGCTGCGTAAAGCGCGCCGCGCGACCTCGCGCACGTCCCGCCTCGGTACACCCCGAGTAGCCGGCAAAGCGTCGAAACCCCGTACGGTCAGGGTTGGGATCTGAACTCCGTCCGGATCTCTCAGCGTAACTCACCTTGCAACGAGTCATCGTCGGCACGTCGGTGGAAGGGCGCGCGATCGAGGCGTTTATCCGCCGTCGGCGCGGGGGATCCACGGTCCTGATTCTCGGCGGTGTCCACGGCGATGAGCCAAAGAGCGTTGAGATTGCGCGGCGTCTGAGCGCCTTGCTCGAATCCGATATGCGAGTCGGCGGCGACGTGCGTTGGGTGGTCATTCCCGCAGTCAACCCCGACGGCTACGTGAAGCGAAAGCGCCGCAACGCCGGCGGGGTCGACCTCAACCGCAACTTCCCGACCGAAAACTGGATACGCAACTCGCCAAGAAGCCGCATGTTCGGCGGCGATCGACCTGGGAGCGAACCGGAAACCAGGGCGATCGTACGTGTGGTCCACCGGTATCAGCCGATGTGCATCGTGACCATCCACTCGATCAGCGGCCGGCGGCACTGCAACAACTACGACGGGCCCGCTCGGGCGATCGCGCTACGTATGAAGCGTCTTAACCGCTATCCCGTCCGCGCGTCGATCGGCTATCCAACGCCCGGCAGCTTTGGAACCTGGGCCGGGATCGAGCAAGAGATTCCCACCATCACGCTCGAACTGCCCACGCACCACTCCGCCAAACGCTGCTGGCAAGACAACCGCGATGCACTCCTTTCCATTGTGTGAGGCTTCGGGGGATGCTTGATACTTCCGGGGGCGGGCGAATAGTGGCGTTGGGACTCGGTAGCGCCAGCCCCCTGTGGGCTGTAGCGCCGGCCCCCTGTGGCCGACGTAGAGTGCCGATGCGTGCGCGACCTTCTACGGCCGCCACGGGGGGCGACCGCTACTTTCTTGAAGGGCCGGTATACGAGCACGCGCTTGAGCGGTCTGATCGACTACTCGAGAAAACGCTTCTCGACGACCTCTCTGGCCGCGCTAAACGTAGCGGCAGCAGCCTCGAAGTCGACCTGCATGGTTTTGATTTGAGACGGACCTCGAATCCGAGGATCGGGCGTTGACAGTCGGTTCAGTGGAATCTGAGCAGAGGGTCCGGCTGCCAGTCGCTCCTCCACCTCCGGTGAGAGCAGGTAGTTAATGAGTTCGACCGCCTCCGCTCGATGGGGCGCCCCGCTGATGACAGCCACCGTATTGGGGAGCAGCAGCGTGCCGATGCCGTCCGCCGCGCCGTCGGGGTATACGATCCGAACCGGTTTTCCGGATTCCAGTTCGATGATGGCGTCGTCGGTATCGGTCAGTGCAAAGGCCGTCGCTGCGTTGCCGACGGATGTCGCACACCCCTTGTTTCCTGCGTGAATCTGGATGTCATTGGCTTTGAGCGAGTCGAGAAAGGCCGTCGCTGGATCCGGACCCCACGCGGCGAACAGGCACGCAACGTGCGAAGCGGTCGTACCAAACAGTGGCTTGGCGATGCCGGTTCTTCCTCTCCATCGTGGATCCGCCAGGTCATGGATGGAAGTTGGAAAGGCCTCATCCGTGACGAGATCCGTATTCACAATGATCACGCGTGCCCGAGCAGCGAAGCCGTACCAGAAACCGTCGCGGTCCTTCCAGCGATCGGCGTAGTTGGCGGCCTGTGGAGGATCGCAACGATCGAGAAGACCCTCCGCCTTGAGCTGCAGGGTGTTGAGGATTTCGTTGTTCCAAAAGACGTCGCATCGGGGTCGATGTCGCTCGGCGCGAATACGATTGGCCAGGCCCACGCTCTTGGTGGACTCCGTATCGTACTGAGCGAGAACCTTGATTCCGGTTTGCCTGGTAAACTCCGCGAGTATCGGCTCGGAGAAGCTCCGGTCGAGCGCGGTGTACACGACGACCTCGCGCGGGGGCGCATGAGGTTGGCTCTTGTCTTTCCGGCATGCCGTAGATGCCGCCAACAGACAGGTACAAACCAGGACGCCCATGAAACGGTGGTTCACGCCGGCGGTGTCCATCATGCAGTTATCCTCAATCCGCAAGCCGGTGCTTCAGAAGCAGTAGCAGGCATGCGCATGGTACCAGCACACTTCCGATCGACAGCAGGCAAAGCATCGCGGCATCCGGATACATTCCGTAATGGACGAGGCTGAAGAACCGCGCCCCCACGGTATTGAATCCGGGCGGCGTCACAAGTATGGAACAGGGGAGCTCGCCGATCGCCAGCACGGTCACGATGAACACAACGACCAGGACCATCCGATAGCAAGGCGGCCAGACGATCCGATGCCACACGCCGAGTTGGCTGCAACCGTCGGCACGGGCGGCCTGCTCACATTCGATCGGTAGGGTTCGCACAGCCGGAATCAGCAGGATCACGGCGATGGGAAGGAAGCGAACGACATAGGCGACGGTCAGAATCGCCGGAGAATCGTACAACCATCCCGCAGCGCCGGGCCTGTTGAACATCCGAATGAGGCCCATTCCAATGATCGGCGCAGGGATCGCCAACATGGTGACGACGTACGCAGCCAGCAACGGGCGCCATCGGGGCTTGCGGACGATGGTCCATGCGATGCCGACGCCGAGCCCGGCGGCGATCATGCCTGCGGCTGCGCTCGTGATGAGGGAAGTCGTCAGCTCGTCCACGAACCATGAGGCTACGTGCAGCGGATTCGGCGAAGCTCTCAGCGGAGCTACCAGCGCGATCAAGAGTGCCACCACGATGGCAAGCGGTATCACCACGGCGAGCACGGACAGAGGTGTGCGCCAGCGCCCGACGTTAAACCGGTATCCGGCGCGAACGGTTTCCATGGAACTCGTTGGAGTCAAAAAGGAGCGGCGGAGCGTCCACAGGAGTCCGCCGAACAGGAGGATTTGCGGCACACAGACGAGTGCCGGCTCCTCCGGTCTTGAGTGCAAGGCGTACTGCGTGTAGACCTCTTCCGCGAACGTGCGAACCATCAGGATGTCCGAGACCGAGTAGTCGGTCAGAACCCACAGAAGGACAACGACAACCGCAGCCACGACGCCTCCGATCCCCAGACGCATGGTAATTAAGAGGAAGGCGCGCAGCGGCGTCGCCCCGTCCAGCAGGGCGGCTTCCTCGGCGGCTGCCGGGACACCGCGCAGGGCAAACCCGATCAGTAGTACGACGATCGGCAGATGGGCGGCTGCGTGGATCAGCCCGACTGCGATCGTCGAGCCGCGCAGCGAATCAAGTCCGATGATCGAGGCGGCTGCACCGTTGACGGCGTACAGCGGCACGGCGGCGGCAAGTAGAAGCAGACCGATTCCGGCTAAGCGGCCCCGAATGTTTGCCTTGAAGAGCAGTCCTGCCAGCGCGATTCCCAAGACACACGACAGGGTAACGGCGCAGAGAGCCACGACGCCCGTGTTACTCAGGAGCGTCTGCCAACGACTCCAGTCGGCAAAGACGTTCCGCCAGGCTCTCAGTGCGAAGCGCCCGTCATGGCGGAATGAATCGAACAGAATCAGCGCCGGCCCGGCCAGGGATAGGACGATGACCAGTGCGTGAATGGCGGCGATCCCAAAACCGGTCGGGCTTCGACTTACCTCGCGACACTCAGTGTCCATGCCCCCCCGTGCCCTCGGGCAAGCCCGGCGCGACGGCTGCCATGACACCCGGAAGCTCCGTCCGTTCGTCCAGCTTGCTCAAAACGCAATGGCACGTCGTCGGGTCCATCAGGTGGACGAGCTTCCATTCACCGACCGAGACTTGGTGCCCTTCGTGCCTTCCGACGGTACACGGGTAGTCCCTGTGCGGTCCGAAGTTCTCTTTGTCGACGGGGCGGTGGAAGACGGCGCCAAGGAACTCGCCGTCACGGTCGTACATGGCGGCGACTCCAGCAAGCTCTCCGATGCGGAGCAGGTGGACGCTCTGCAAACGGAAGCCACCGGGCAGAACTTCCGGAAGGTCAAAGTTGAGATCCGGTGCGTAGCGCTTGGCCTTTGCTACCGAGCCCTCCCGGGCGTGATACATCACGAGGAACTTCGTGAAGGCCTCTTTCGCATCCACGGGAAGCGCATTGAGAAGGGCACTGAAGTCAACCGAGGACGCCCGCGCCGTGGAATCGGTCCAGGTGGGCTCAAAGATGCTAAGTCCGATGGCCAACACAATGGCAGCAGCCAATGCGAGTGGCAGACGACCAAGCCATGGCGGGCGAACGGCGGCTGCTTTGCCGATCTCAGAACGAGCGCCGGTGAGGCTCTGCCGCTCGGTGCCCAGACGCCGCTCGATCGAATTCCACAGCACATCGGGCACGGGAGCGGACTCGGATTTGTGGAACCCGGCCGCCATGTCGCCGAGATTCTCCAACTCTGCCCGGCACGCCCCGCACGTGGCCAGATGTGCCTCGAGGGAATCTCGCTCGGTGCCGCCCAGCTCTTCATCGACGTAGGGGCCCAGTGCTTCTCTTGCCTGTTCACAGTTCATCGTGCGTCGCCTATGAGGCTGTTGAAGAACACGAGCATCCCTGACCCGCGTTCTTGGGCACTACACGCCCGCCACGGGGGATCCCGGCGCGCCGGGACTACGCTTGCCACGGACTGCTATGCGTCGCGCCGGCGTTGCGCACCATCAGAACCCAGAGCGGATGGAATCCGTGCTCCACCCTTTGGATGCCC
>JADFOB010000035.1 GCA_022563055.1 Planctomycetota bacterium | reverse complement strand
GTAAAGGGAGATGCCTTGCCGTCCTTCCGGCTTTCCAGGTCTCGGCGAGAATCGAGGGTACAGGAGCGAAGACCCCCGACGTTATGATCAAGGCGCGGTTTCTCTTGACGTATGCGCTCGCTAACGTAACCGGGCTCCGGAAGGCAAACTGCCAACACTTCGGTGCCCATAATGGCGTCTACAACGCTTGGCCATTTTGGCGCGAGTTCGTGCAGAGTGCCACAGCACGCATGGGCCTGCCGGTGTTGACGCTCCCTGTGTACCGCATCGGGATGCTGCCAACCTCCGGCACCCGTAAGAGCGCAAGAGAAGCCAAGTCCGCCTGAGTTGGTGTCCGTCCTGTTCACTCCAAGACTGACACCTGTTTCGTCTGGCATCTGCCCCGAGCACTCACTACAGTAGAGAGAGTATACGTCGACGGAATCGGTCACCACAACCGACGCCTTGCGTCCGCAAGTCGCGTCCACACAACGACTTACGCAAACACACTTCGGACCGTGCAGCGCCCAGAGCAGCGCGAGCCCCTCGAAACATCCCCTTGACAGCGCGACCTAACCGGTGACGATGCGCCCCTGTAGTGCCAACGCCTTTGCGCGCTGACGCACGCTTCGATTGCGCAACAACTTGCAAAACCCGACTGTCGAAAACGGGCCAAACGTGAAGGCAGGTGAATCACCTGCCCTACGCGCTAATCCGCCGGATTGGTGTCCGCCGGCTGGGCGTCGGATGACTCGAGCCAGGAGTTTGCGAGATTCAGGGCGTTGAGCATGGCCTGGGCCTTGTTGACGGTTTCCTGGTACTCGTTTGACGGTTCGGAGTCAGCGACAATCCCGGCGCCGACCTGGGCATCCACACGCCACCGACCCTCCGATGTTTCGACGTTTCGACGTTTCGACGCTTTGATATCTTGACGTTTGGCGGAGTCGCTCCCTGACGGTCGCGGTTCGGAAGGTGTTTCGACGTTTTGACGTTTCTGCGCGGGCGTGATGACGAGCGTGCGCAGGGCGATGCAAGTATCCATGTTTCCGCCGAAATCGATGTAGCCCACCGCGCCTGCGTAGGGGCCTCGCCGGACGGGCTCGAGCTCGTCGATGATCTGCATCGCGCGGATTTTCGGCGCGCCGCTCACCGTACCCACAGGAAGCACACTCCGAACCGCATCGAAAGCCGTCTTGCCTTGAGCCAATGTGCCCGAGACGTTGCTGCAAATGTGCATCACGTGGGAGTATCGCTCGACGGACATCAGGTCGTCGATCTTGACACTGCCGGGTTCACAAACGCGCCCGAGATCGTTTCGGCCCAGGTCGACGAGCATGACGTGCTCGGCCCGCTCCTTGGGGTCAGCCAGAAGCTCGGCCTCGAGGCCCAGATCCTCCGCCTCGGTCCGCCCTCGCGGGCGCGTTCCGGCGAGCGGACGCGTCGATACGGTCCGTCCCTCGATCCGGCAGAGAATCTCCGGCGATGCTCCGACCAGAGTGACCGCCGGCGTCTGAAGATAGAACATGAAGGGCGACGGGTTGATGACTCGAAGAGCCCGGTAGAGGTCGAACGGTTCGACGTCGGTCAGCGTCGTGAAACGCTGGCCAAGGACAACCTGGAAAATGTCGCCCGCGCGGATGTACTCCTTGCAACGCTCGACCGCCTGCTCAAACTGTTCGCTCGATACATTGCTTTGGCAGGTGACCTTCGTGGTCGATGTCGGTGCGAACGGCCTGACGGGATCCGACTGAACCGTGGTCAGGCGATCGACCATCGCCTCAATGCGCGTGCAGGCGCCGTCGTAGGCGGCATCAAGATCGTCGCAATCCCGCACATGGGCGTGGGCGACGATGTTGATCAGTTTCTTCACGTGGTCGAAGATGACCATCTCGTCGTAAATACCGAATTGCAGATCGGGTATACCGCGATCATCGGGCGGCGGCGTGCCGAGTTGTTCGTAGTAACGCACGATGTCGTAACCGGCGTAACCGACAGCTCCACCAAGGAAGCGCGGAAGCCCGGATAGATGTGGCGCACTGTACCCGGCCAGGAGCGTTTCGAGCTCCGCCAGAGGATCGGCGTTGTCCACGATGCGCTCTTTGCCCCGTTCCACGAGCGTCGTACGCGCAGGCGTTGCCTCGATGCGCGCAAAGGGAGCCGCGCCAAGAAACGAGTAACGAGCGATCTTCTCTCCGCCAACGACGCTCTCCAGCAGGAACGCGTGGTCGGCGCCGGCGGCCAAACGGTTGAACGCAGACACCGGCGTCAACTGATCGCTCAGAATGGAGCAGCAGACGGGAACCACGCTGGCACCACGACTCAGCGCGATGAAGTCCTGACGGCCTGGTTGAAAATGTGCCATGGGCCGATGCTATAAACCAGGGGGCGGCGGGTCAATCCGTAGCTTACGCACCCCGATCAGAGCCGTTAGAATCCCGGCGCCGAACCCCGGCCCGGTCTCGACGGACGCCTCCACCACGCTGCTTGGTGTTGTGCGGCTGGGCTTGGCAAGAGCGACTTGGGTGGATGGCTTCTTCGGTAGGCAAAGCAGGGAGTTCAGGATGTATATGGTCACCGTCGAGGGCAGCTTCTGCGCCGTCCATCGGGTGCGCTTGGGGGACGGGACGCTCGAACCGCTGCACGGTCACGACTGGCAGGTGCGAGCGTGCTTCGCCGGACGTGACTTGGACGACTCAGGTATGGTCGTCGATTTTGAGGCTGCCCGGTCAGCGCTGCAATCCACGCTGGACAAGCTCGCCCACGTGGACCTGAACGAGCATGAGGGCTTTGCGGGGCTCAATCCGACGGCGGAGGTGGTAGCCCGCTACGTGTTCGACCGGCTGCGTGACGAAGGGCTCACAGCCATTCGACGTGTGGATGTGACCGAAGCCCCAGGGTGCAGCGCGACGTTCGAATGCTAAAGAGAGTGTTTCATAGATCCCGCGCGCATTATCCTCTCCCGAGCCGCGGGCTTTTGCCCGCGCGATGCCACGATCGCGGTGGCATCGGCGACTTTCGTGAATTCGCGCAGGCTAAAGCCTGCGGCTCAGATGGTCGTGAAACTTGCGAAACACCGCACCAAAAGGCTTGTAGCCGTGCGAATCGCCACGTTGGATTGACGACGGATTCCCGGATTCATAGAATCCGGTGGGGAACAGGCGTATCGAAGGGTCCGCACCACATGCACTACGTTTGTCAGAACTGCAAGAAAGCCAGAGCCACCGTCCACATCACCGAAGTGCCGGAAAAGCGTGAGCAACACCTGTGCGACGGATGCGCTGAGAAAGAAGGGGTGGTGGTCAAGCAGCACCAGACCACCAGCGCCATGCTCCAGGAGTTCTTCAAGCACAAGGTCGGCCCAGGGCATGCAGGCGATACCTCCTGCCCTAAGTGTGGGATCACGTTTCGGGAGTTTCAGGCTACGGGCCAGCTCGGATGCGCCCACGACTACGTGGCCTTCCGCTCCCTGCTCACGCCGCTGTTGGAACGGGCCCATGAGAACGCCGCCCACCATGTCGGGAAAGTGCCGGCGACAGCCGACATCAACCTCCAGCGGCAATCCGAGCTGATCAGGTTTCGGCGCGAACTTCAGGCGGCGGTCCGAGAAGAAAACTACGAACTCGCCGCACGGTTGCGCGATCAGATCCGGGCTCTTCAAGGTTCTCGACCTTCGGAATCACCATGACAATCGACGACCTGACAAAGACGACCGGCGAGTGGCTCCGCCCCGACGGACCCAATGCCGATGTCGTTATCTCCACGCGCGTTCGACTTGCCAGAAACGTGGCGGAGTTTCCCTTTCTCTCCAGCGCGGGCGAGACGGAGCGGACCGAGGTGTATCGTGCGCTGGCTGACGCGATTACATCCAATCCGGCTTGGTCGGATTCCTTGTGGGTCGACCTGCTCGATGCCGACCCCCTCGATCGGCGTCTTCTGGTCGAGCGTCACCTGATCAGCCGCCAACATGCGACGAGTACGGGAAGTCGCGGCGTGAGCATCTCCCCCAAAGAGACACTGTCGCTCATGATCAACGAGGAGGATCATCTGCGCATCCAGACGCTGCGCTGCGGTTTTCAATTGGATGGTCTGTGGGATGAAGTGAGTGAGGTCGACGACGCGCTGGGCAAGGAGGTGCCGTTCGCCTTCGATCGCCAGTTCGGCTACCTCACCGCTTGTCCCACGAACGTAGGCACGGGAATCCGCGTCTCGGTCATGCTGCATCTGCCGGCGTTGAAGTGGACCAAGGAGATTGAGCGCGTCGCCCGCGCCGCACGCGACATGAGGCTCGCGGTTCGCGGACTCTACGGCGAGGGGACCGACGCCATCGGCGATCTATACCAGGTCTCGAATCAGACGACGCTCGGAAAGACGGAGGAGGAAATCATCACCGCCTTCGGTCAGGCCATCATCCCCCGAGTTGTCGAGTATGAGCAGGCTGCCCGCGAGTCGCTGGCGCGCCTCCGTCCCTATCAACTGGATGATCGAATCTGGCGGGCTTACGGAACGCTGCGTAACGCTCGCTGCATTAGCAGCGAGGAGGTCCAGGCGCTGCTTTCCCCGATCCGCGTCGGTATCCACATGGGTCGGTTTACGGAATTCGATGCCGCCGCGCTGAGCGACATCTTCCTCTACACACAGCCGGCCCACTTGCAGAAGGCAAACGGACAGACAATGGATGGAGAGGAACGCGCCATTGCTCGCGCCAACTACGTCCGGAGTCGGCTTGGGGTGTGACCATATTTTGTCGCACTGGCATGTTCCCGCCAAAGCAAGGTTGCGAAAGAACCACAGAAGCACAGAGACCCAGAGAGGAGAGAAAGGCAACAGCCAAGAGGGTGAACCTCTCATGCCTGTTGCCTCGTTGCCTTCCTCTTGCCTTGCTGCCTTTTCTTCTCTGTGTCTCTGTGTCTCTGTGGTGTTTTGCCTTTCCCCGGGCACCCTGACCGTGGCAGGCGACGTCAACGTCGTAAGGTATGGCGTGACTAATCCCGCCTTGCCTCCGATGATGGCCACACCCGTCGGCTTGCGACTTGACGAAGAGCCCACCCAACGTGCTGCGATCGCGGGCGTGGACCCGTCGCTCACGCTTGGGGCTCCCAATCCACGCGAAACCGTTAAGCAGATGCACGGGCAGTCGCGCCGGCTCCCGCTGACACGTCGTCGTCGCGCTACATACCCGTGAGGAGCTCCGAAACCTGTAGGCCAAGCGCGTTGCTGATTCTCGCCAGTGCCCAGATCGAGGCGGCGTTCTTGCCGAGTTCCACCTGCGACAACTGAGATGTCGTCAGATCCGTCCGATCCGACAACTGGCGCAGGGTCAGGTTTTGGCCCAGCCGATGACTTCGGATGCGCTGTCCGATCAGACGGTTGAGTTCGTGCTCGTCGGTGTAGATGATGCCCATGCGCTGGCACGCACGGTCAACCGATGCGACGAGCTCCTCCTGTTTGAAGGGCTTGGAGATGTAGTCGCATGTGCCCTGGCGCATCGTCTCGGTCGCGCTGTCCAGATCCGGATAGGCTGTCATGACAATACAGCTCATCCGATCGTCGATCTTCCTGAGCTTTTCGACCACCTCGACGCCGTCCATCGACGGCATGCGCAGGTCGACCAGCGCAATCTGGAACGACTCCTTCTCCGCGACCTCGATCGCCTCTTCCGGATTCGTGTAGGTCCGCGGACTGTATCCGTGATCCTCCAGAAGAAGTCCGACCGTCGTGCAGATCGACGGATCGTCGTCGATCACCAGTACCTTGATGTGATGTCGTACAGCCATGCTCTCTTCCTTCGCTCAGGGGTTCGGTGTGGTCGTGCGCTCGCACGCCCGGAAAGTGTTGCCTAACCACCACGTGGTCAAACAGAACTCCGCAGTTGTTTCATCCCAGTCCATCTGCCCGACGGATCCATGGTCCCACAGAGTTGCCATTCTATCATCCGCAACGCTGCACCATCGAGCATACTACGTCTCTTAAAAGCGGGTCGGACTTCCGAATAATTCCCACAGATCCAGTTGGACCTGACGTCGTGGGATAATACGGTACGACTTCACCGAATTCAAGCGAACAACGATACGGATTCCTCGAATTCTTGCTGTGCGACGGGTTCCGCCCTCCCGAACGGCATCGTTTCATCGCCCTCCATCACGGGCATCTGGATATCCCTGAGGGCCAATCCGAACAAATAAACGCTGTCGCGGGACGCCAAAGCCGTATCTGCGGCGAGCTTCACACCGGTCGCCCACGAACAGTTTCTGCGCGTTACCGGTTGATACTCTGCGTCAACAGCCGTATTCTCCACCGGCGTGGAAGAATCGATCCGATGACATTCGCCTGCTGCTTGCTTACGGTCGCCTTGGAATGAATGATTGGCTTGATCTCGTCTCGTCTCTCCTCGATGCGGGAGCGACGTCGGTGGACGTGGGCGGCGTCACCGTTGTCGGATCGCACGGCGATCCCCTGCGCGAGTATCACGCCATCGAAAAAGGCCCTGCCCTCGTCGACTGTAGCTACCGTGGGCTCTTGGAAGTCACCGGGTCGGATCGGGCTTCGTGGCTCCACAACTTCACGACCAACCACGTCAAGACGCTCGCCTGCGGAGAGGGGAACTACGCGTTCACTACAAATGCGCAAGGCAGGATCCTCTTTGACCTGAACATCCTGGTCAAAGAGGACATCATCTGGTTGGATTTGGACAGGCGGTTTCTCGGCGTTGCGACGCTCCATTTCAAGAAGTACATCATTACCGAGGACGTGTCGATCGTGGATCGGAGTGATGACTTCGTCCGACTCGGACTCACCGGCGACCGTGCTGCGATGCTGCTTACCGAACTTGGCGGTCCCGACGCGGCGGCGTTACCGAGCCTGGGCCACACAGACATTTCCCTGAGCGGCATGAGCGTGGCGATGGTTCGGCATGACTTCTGCGGCACTTTCGGAGTGGAGTTGTACGTGCCCCGTGAGTCGGCTGTCCAGCTCTGGCGGAGCCTGAGCGATCCATCGCGTGCCAACGCAGCGACACCCGCCGGCTACGAAGCCGTGCAAATTCATCGTATCGAGTCGGGGATTCCCTGGTCCGGGCATGAAATTACCGATGAAGTGTTGCCCGCCGAGACAGGCCAACTCGAACGCGCCGTCGCCTTTGACAAAGGATGCTATCTCGGCCAAGAGGTCGTCGAACGGATGCGATCCCGAGGCGCCGTCGCCCGCCGTCTCCGGAGCCAGCACGACGAACTCCTCCCCGCCATATCGGCCAACAATCTCGGTCGCCCGGGACTGGGATGTGACGGCCAGCGCCACCGGGTTCTTTCGCTTCTGCGGCGTTCCGGACGGCGAGCGTTTGACGTTGCAGGCGTCTCTCGGCGACATGCAGTCCGACCCGATGGAGATGTTCCTCTCCTTGCTGGACGGAGCGACCCTGACCGTTATCCAGCTTCCCACCCGTCGCTGACCGAACCACCACAACGCCGGGGAATGCGGGGGCGATGATCGCGCGGCTTGCGTATTTTCTGGCGGTACTTCTGGGCGCGACGGTCGTGGGCGCACCCGAGGCCACGCCGCAGTCGGTCGGTCGTACGGTGCTCGTCGAGATCGAGACCTCCGAGGGAGAGATCACGGCCGAGATCTACATAGAGCGCGCCCCGGTCACGGCTGGGAACTTCCTCGCCTACGTCGACGATCTCCTCTTCGACCGTGGTTCGTTCTTTCGCAGCGTGCGGATGGACAACCAACCCGACGATTCCATCCGCATCGAGGTGATACAGGGAGGATCCAACCCCGACCGGCGCAGCGAGAGATTTCCGGCCATCGCCCTCGAGCGCACCAGCGTGACCGGATTACGGCACGTGGACGGCGCCGTGTCGATGGCGCGGGCCGGGCCGGACACCGCCCGATCCGAGTTTTTCATCTGTATCGGGGACCAACCAGAACTCGATTTCGGGGGTCGGCGTCACACGGACAGCCAGGGGTTTGCCGCCTTTGGCTGGGTCGTAAGCGGCATGGAGGTCGTCCGAAAGATTCACTCGCAAGCCGCAGTCGGACAACGGCTCGCCTCGCCGGTTCTGATCACCGGAGCCCGTCGCATTCTCCGCTAGCCCTCGCGCTGGGCGCGTCGGCCAAGACGGTGCGAAATCTCGTCGTGAGACAGGCGATGCTCCCTGTGGTCATCGGCGGTGCGATCGGCATAGGGATCGCAATGGCAGGCGGTCAGGCGATGTCGAGCTTCCTGTTCGAGGTCTCCGGTACCGATCCTCTAACCTTGGGCGGCGTCACGCTTTTACTCGCCGGGTTCGCGGTGACGGCGGCCTACTTTCCCGCACGACGCGCAAGTCGATTGGATCCCACGGTGGCGCTGCGGAATGAATAGAATGATAGGTGATAGGGGATAGGGGATAGGTGTCAGGGTCAGGTGATCGAGACCAACAGGCGTCTCCCGTAGCAGTCACCTAGCCTACCTTACCCCGGTGGAGGTTTTCGCCAAATCCACGTCTGCTTGATCCCGTTTGAGCTGCGATCGACCACTGGCCAGCCGTCTGGTACGGGCAGTGAGGCAGGCGACGGCCACAAGTTGATGTCGTCCACCAGCAACAAGCC